>NZ_PDJV01000005.1 GCF_004116465.1 Arcobacter sp. F2176 | reverse complement strand
TAAAATAAAGAACCTTCTTTTTTTACTATTAATAGTTTAATAGAAAGTATTAAAAGAGTTAACATTAATAAAAAACTAAAGAGGCCATTAAATCTACTTAATAGTAAAATATCATTATATAATGGATAAAAGAATTGTAAGAATCCTATAAGTAAGAGTAAAAAAACTAATATCTTTATAATAAATTTTATAGCTTTATATTCATCTTTTTTAATTTTAAAAAAATATAAAGGAAATAAGCCCAATAAGGCCATTGATACTTCTGGAACAGAAAAACCAAATATTGTATTTATATAAATAGGAATACCAAACTGATAAAAGAAACCTGATATCGTGAATTGATAAATGATACTACCTATAGTAAAAAAAGCATAAATTAAATAAAATTTATTTTTTAGAAGTAGAAAAAGAACTAATGAAAGAATAGTTGTAACACTAAAAAAGCCAAAACAATAAAAATAAACCATTGATTGTTCATAATAATAAGAGTTAAAGTCTTCAATACTTTTTATATCCCATTTAATATCCATAGGACTATAAGTTTTTTGTTTAATAAATACTTTTACTTTTTCATTTGAATGAAGTCCAATATCAAAATAAGAAATCCTAAAATTATTATCTCTTAAATTATGTTCTCTTAAATCTCCTAATTTATAGGTTTTTATTATTTTATTGTTTTTAAAAACATACACATCTATTAAATCAATTCCTGATCTTTTATTATATATTCTTCTTTTTATCATTTTTTCTGAATTATTAAAAAAAGTTAGTTTTACCCATACTACATTTTTTGTAACGCCCAAATTATCTTTAGATATGGGAGAAAAAGTCTCTTTATTTTTCAAAATCTCTTTTATGTCTAAAGAATTATTTTTATCAATGAAATATTTTTCATCAATAAGTATTCCCTTAGCAAAAAGTGAAGAGATAAATATAAGAATTAATATAAAAAATCTCACTTTATTTTTTTACCTTATAACCAATATCTTTTATATTTTCTATAATCTTTATTGGTAATTTTTTATTTATCTTATAGATTAAAGATATTAATGATTTTTGATTTTGAGAATCTAAAATATCCAATAATTCATCATATGTAACAACTTGATTTACTCTTTTAAAAAGATACTCTATTATTTTTATTTCATAAGAGGTAAGTTTGTATTCTCTTCCTTCATCAAAAACTATTCTTTTTCTTATATCATAATAACAAGTTTGGGAAATCTGATATTTTAATAAACTTCTTTTTTCGATATTTTTTACAAATCTATATAAAACATTTTTTAAAGTATCTAACTCATAAGGTTTTACAATATAATCTAATAAATTTAGAGAAATAGCATTTTTGAGTTTAACTTTATCATCATATGAACTCATTATAAATGCAGATATTTCATCATCATTCTCTCTTATTTTCGATAAAAATTCATATCCATTCATAATTGGCATATCATAATCTACTATTAATAAATGACATTCATTTTTAAAATAAGTTTCTAAGGCTTCTTTTCCATTATTTGATATAAATACATTTTTAAAATAGTATTGCAATATTTTTTTTAGACTTTCACAAGCGTTTATATCGTCATCAACATATAAAACATTTAGTTCTTTTAAAATACTTAAGTTATTCATCTGAAAATTTTACCATCTTAAAACTAATTTTCACTCAACAAAAAGATTTAATAATCTATTTATTGATTTTGTGTTGATTTTGTCATGATAAAATGTTAAAAATATTTTGTTAAGGAAAATATATGAAAAGATTAATAGACTTTAGTTCAAGATTTAGAATCCTAAAAGGTGGAAAGATAAGTATGGTAGTATCAGCTCTTTTAGCTGGAGTTACTATCTCATATGCTGCTCCTAGCGGAGGAGTAGTTACAAGTGGAACTGCAAATATTTCCCAAAATGGAAATACCACAAACATAACACAATCCACCCAAAAAGCAACTATTAATTGGAACAAATTTAACATTGCACAAAATGAAACAGTAAACTTCAAACAACCAAATAGCTCTTCTATTACATTAAATAGAGTAATAGGAAATGAAAGAAGTGTTATCAATGGAGCACTTAATGCCAATGGTCAAGTTTGGATATTAAATTCAAATGGAGTTTTATTTGGTAAAAATGCTAGTATTAATACAGCAGGTTTATTAGCAACAACTGCAAAACTTTCTGACAATGATTTTAATATTGGTAATTATAACTTTAAAAATTCTTCTTCAAACTCTGTTATAAACTTAGGAACAATAAATATCTCAAATGAAGCATATGCAGTTTTAGCTGGAAAAGAAGTAACAAATGAAGGAAGTATAAAAGCTGTAAAAGGAAAGATACATTTAGTTGGAGCAGATGAATACTCTATAAACCTAAATGGTAATTCTTTATTAAACCTAACAGTAAAAAAAGGTATCTTAGATTCTATTGTAAAAAACAGTGGTTCAATAAAAGCAGATAGTGGAGAAATATATCTTACTACTAATGCCGTTAATGAATTACTAAAAGGTGTTGTTAATAATACAGGAGTTATTGAAGCTAATTCAATGGGTGAATTAACTGGTAAGGTTGAACTCTTTGCCCATGGTGGTGAAGCTCAAGTTGGAGGTAGTATTTTGGCTACTGATGGGTTTGTGGAGACTAGTGGGAGAGAGTTTACTTTTAATGGTGCAAATATTATTACAAGTAATTGGCTTATTGACCCTGTTAATATAACTATTGATGCTACACTTGCAACAGCTATACAAACAGCACTTGATACAGCAGATGTAACTATAACTACTGATGGAAGTAATACTCCAGATACATCATCAGGTGAAAGTGTAGGAGATGGAAATATTAATGTAAATGCTAATATTACAACAAATGCATTGGCTTCAGATAAAACATTAAGCTTATTAGCACATAACAATATTGTTTTTGCTGATGGTGTTTCTATAGATGCAAGTCAAAATTCAAATGCAAATAAATTAAATGTGATTTTAACAGCAGATAAAGATAATAATGGTACAGGGCAAGTTATATTAACTGGGGCAACTGGGAATACTATTATTACAAATAATGGAGACTTGACAATTAACAATCAAGTTGATAGTAATGTTGATGGAGAAACACCATTTACGATAAATGCGGGAACAGGAAAAGTAACATTATATGATGATTTAGGACAGAATAAAAAATTAAAATCGTTAACTGTTACAGCTGCATCTTTAGACTTAGGAACAAAACTACATTATATTAATACTTTAAATGAGCAAGTTTATAATGCAGTGGTAAACTCTCTTGCAACAGCGCAATTTGCAAATGCAGATTTTGAAACAGGAGATACAACAAGTTGGACAGTTGATACAACAAATACAATATATTTAAATGGTGGAAGTACTATAGCAGGATATGGTACACCAAACGATGATACTTTACCAACTACTGTACCAACAAAAACAAGTAATAGTGGTGCATATGATGATTATACATCAACAGGAACATATACTTCACAAATCTCTACAGATACTGATACAGATGGAGGAAGTTCCTCTTTACAGTTAACATATTCTGGTGGTCATGTAGATGAAGGTTATGGTGTTGTTCATGGACCATCTGTAGTAAGTGATAATACAGTATCTTTACAAGAAGGTGATGGAGTATCATTTAAATGGAAAGCTGCTGGAGGAAGTGATGCATATGATGTATTTGGATATATTTTAAATGTAGATACTGGGGAAACACAAGCAATATTAAATCAAACAGGTGCAAATGCAAGTGCATCTACATCTTGGGCTAGTGCTTCTGTTACGGCAACTAAGGCTGGAAATTATAAATTTATTTTTATTGCTGGTTCTTGGGATGCAAGTGGAGGTAAAGCATTAGGAGCAAACCTTTATATTGATAATATAGCAACTTATAGTAATAAAACTTTTTCAGGTTCATCTGTTACATTTAATAGTCCTTTAAATGCAAATCAAAGTGAAGTACAAATAAAAGCAGATAAAGTTAATCTTAATGCTAATGTAACAGGAACTAATATTTTAAAAATAAATCAAAGAACTGCTGGAAATGGTATTGAACTTGGTGGAGCTACAAATTCTGATACATCTGTACTAGATATAACGACTGATGATATGGCTAAAATTGGTAATTTCTCAAAAGTTGTTTTTGGAGATGATACAACTGGAAAGATTACTACAAAAGGTGATATTACAGCTGCTTATAATTTAACTTTAATTGGTAAAACAGCTGGTGTTGAAATAGCAAATGAGCTAAACATTGGAACAAAAACTTTAACAATTGAAAGTAATAGTGATGTAACGGATACAGGGACAGGTCATGTTATCGCAAAAAATTTAAATCTTAAAGGAACGGGAAATTTTACATTAGACAATGATAATAATGATGTGGATGTATTAGCTGCTGGAACAAAAGATTCACCAATTGGTAAATTAATATACAAAGATGCTGATGATGTAACAATTGGTAAGGTTGATGATTCAAAAGGAATAAATGCCAAAGATACTATTGAAGTTACAACTTTAACAAGCAATATTAATGTTACTGAAGATGTTATTACTAATAAAGAAAACAGTGATGCAATAAAGCTAAATGCAAATGGAACAGTATCAAAAGGAAACTCATATGTTGGTCCTAAGAAAGTCCCAGCAACAGTAGAAGTAGAAGTAAAAGATACTAGACCAGATGAAATTAAAAAAGTAATTACAACAATTGCAAATAATACAACAACAAATGTAGTATTACCAAAAATAATTAATAATCCAAAAGTAAAAGTATCACAAAATCAAACACCTCAAGCAAATACAAATATAGCAAAAAGTGTAGGAATTAATAATGGCAATATATCTATCGTATCAAAAACTAATGATGGAGAAAATGCAAATAAAGTAATAACTTTAAGTGAAATAAAAATAGCAATGAAAGATGATAATACAAAAAATACTACTCCGTCAAATAAACAAAAAGATGTAAGAGTACCTTTATCATCAGATTCTGTAATAGATTTAGTAAATGGCGGAGTGAAACTTCCAGAAGGTGTTGATCAATTATTCTATGTAGTAGAAAATGAAGGGAAATAAGGAATAAAGATGAAAAAAATAACTAAACTAATAAGCCTATCACTAATAACATCAAGTTCACTATTAGCAGCAACTCCAAACATAGGTGATGCTGTAAAACAAATACAAGTTCCAAAAGAAGTACAAAAGAAGAAAACACCTTTAATAGAAATTGGAGGAGTAAAAAAATACGCTCCTATTATGAAAGATGATAAAAGTGGTAAAACTATTTTTGTAAAGAGTTTTGAAATAGAAGGTGCTGTTCATATAGATGAATCAACTCTACAAAATCTAATCTCTTCATATACAAAAAAAGATCTAAACTTTAACCAACTACAAGAAGTAACAAGCATAATCACAAAATATTATAGAAGTAAAAACTACTTTGTAGCAAGAGCATATTTACCTGTACAAGACATAAATAAAAACAATGGAATTATTAAAATTACTATTATTGAGGGTAATTATGGAAAGTTTAATTTAAAAAACAACTCTTTAGTTAAAGATAGTATTGTTCAAGGTATGTTAGACGATGTTAAAAAAAGAGGAAATGTAGTTTCAGCTAATACTTTAGAGCGAGGTATGTTAATCATCAATGACACACCTGGAGTAAAAGTAACAAGTGCTGATATTAAACCAGGAAGCGAAGTTGGAACTAGTGACTTTGATATTACTACTCAAGAGACAAAAAGATTTGATGGATATATTTTAGCTGACAATTATGGAAGCAGATATACAGGTAAAAATAGAGTTATGGCTGGAGTTAATATTAACTCACCTTTTAACATAGGAGATAAGATCTCATTAAGTGGTCTTTTAAGTAATAAGAGTGATTTAAAAAATGGTAGATTAGCTTATTCAGCTCCTTTGATGTCAAATGGACTAAGAGGAGAACTTTCTTATTCTAAAACAACTTATGCCTTAGGAGATAAATATTCAAATCTTGATGCAAAGGGTAATTCTACATCTTTAGATGCTACTTTTACTTATCCAATTATACGAACAAGACTGGAGAATTTAAAGGCTTCATTAAATATTGCTAAAAAATATTTAAAAGATGAGATTAATGCTCAAGATGACACTACTAAAAAAGATGTTAAATCTTTAAGATTAGGATTAGACTATGACAAGAGTTATTTAGCTTTTAATCTTCCATCATCTTCTAAAGTTAGTTTCAATTATACTTATGGGAAGTTAAGCTTTGATGATAGTGATAAAAGAGAAAATGATGAAAATGGAGCTAATACAAATGGTAATTATTCTAAGATTAATTTAGATTTATCGCATAGTATTAATTTTACTGAAAAACTTTCATTAGATACTTCATTAAACTTACAATATGCCCTTTCACATAAAAACCTAGATGGAAGTGAAGATTTATCTATAGGAGGAGCTTATGGGGTTAAGTTATATCCAGATAGTGAAGTAAGTGCTGAGAATGGATATGTATTTAATATAGAAGCAAAATATAGACTACCTAATATAAACTCTTTAACAAACACTATTGGAATCTTTTATGATAGAGGAAGAGCATTTATGGCAAATAACAATGTAGGATTTGAATCTAGATCTTTACAAGACATTGGTGTTGGATATTATGCCTCATACAAAGACTTCTTTGGTCAAGTTCAGGTTGCTTGGAATGCTAATAGTTCGGCTGTTACTAGTGAGCCTGATAGAAACAGTAGGATTTTATTTCAAGGGGGGTGGGTTTTTTAGATAAAACTTTCACTTAAATGGAATATGAATTTTTTTTCATATTCCATTCATAAAGGCGTCATGTAAAAACTATAATATTTCCTAAAATAAAAAAGGAAATATGTGTTAAGTATGTCGTTAAAAGCTTTAAAAGCCAATCCTCTAAAAACAACTTTAATATATATAAGTCTAATATTCTCAATAACATCTATTTTTCTTATTAGCTCTATTTCAAATGGAGTTATCTCTATGTACTCAAATATGCTAAAAAGTGATGGAGATATTATTATCACTCAAGCAAAAATCTCTGATACATTTTTTTCAAATGTAAATATAAAACTAATAAAAGAAATCGAAAAATTAAAAGGTGTACAAAAAACTTCAGCAATAATAGTTGGAGCTAGTCCTGTTGAAGAGTTGCCTATCGTTGCTGTTTATGGAGTCACTCAAAATAGATTTGACAATTACAAATTAACACAAGGTTCTTATCCCAAAATAAATGAAGTACTTGTGGGAAAATCGATTTACAACTCACTTTCAAATAAAAAAACTGTGCAAATAGCTGATAAAAGATTCAGAGTATCAGGAGTATATGAAAGCAAAATTGGCTTTGAAAATGGAGGTGTGGTTTTAAATATCTCAGATGCTAGTTCTATTTTTAATAAAAGCGCTTCAATGATAATGGTAAATAGTAAAATCGATACAAATATCAAAGACCTTATCTCAAAAATACAAGCACTAAGTTCTGATATAGAAGCAAAATCAACTCAAAACTTTGTGGATAATTATAATCAATTTAAAATCATAAAAACCTCATCAAACCTTATAGGTCTTATCTCCTTTTGTATGGGATTACTTGGAATCATTAGTATCATGAGTATAACTATAAATCAAAGAAAAACAGAGTTTGGTATAAAAAGAGCCATAGGAATTTCAACTAAAAAAATAATCTTGCAAATCATGAGTGAAAGTACTATTCTAGGAGTTTTTAGTTTTATTAGTGCCTTTTTTATCTCTTGGGTTGCCTTATATTTCATACGAACTTCATCACTATTTCATGGGTATGTAAATGGTGAGATTTCATCTACTTTGGCTATATATTTATTTGCTTGTTCACTTTCAATGGCAATTTTAGGCTCAATCATTCCAGCACTAAATGCTTCAAGAATTGATCCTATTATTTTAATGCAAGGAGATAAAATATGATTATTCAAGCTTCAAACCTAAACCATGATTATAATGGAGATATTGCATTAAAAAATATCAATTTACAAATAAAAAAAGGTGAATTTATCTGTTTAATTGGAGAGAGTGGAAGTGGGAAGACAACACTTCTTTCGGTTATTTCAACTTTACTTAAACCTAAAAGTGGAGAGTTAAGCTTTGAAGAGAGTAATTATGCTGATATTAAAAACATAGATAGATTTAGACAAAAAAATATCGGTTTTATTTTTCAATTTCATTATTTGATAAATTATCTAAACAACTTTGAAAATATAAAACTTGCAAATGAAAAAGCCTCAAAGCATGAGATAGAGTATCTTTTAGACCTACTTGATATAAAAAATCTAGCTAAAAAATTTCCAAATGAAATATCAGGAGGTCAAAGACAAAGAGTAGCCATAGCAAGAGCACTTATAAATACTCCAAAAGTCCTATTTGCAGATGAACCAACAGGAAACCTAGATTCTAAAAATGCAAAAAAAGTATTTGAACTACTTAGAAAACTATCAAATGAAGGCATGACAATAGTTGTTGCAACCCACAATAAAGAGTTAGCAAAAATAGCTGACAAGATTTACGAAGTAAAGGATGGACAACTTGGATAATTTTAACACTTTTGTAAATAAACACTTTAAAATATCTCTTATATTTTTATTTCTAGCACTATTTTTTGGGATTTTATACTCTATTAATTTATTGGGTTATTCTATAGATTCAACAACTCTATTACCTTCAAATATTCGTTCACTTCATATAAGTCTTATACTATATGGTTTTGTTCCTTTGATGCTTTCATATTTGCCTTTTTTGATTATAAATAAAGAGGGTGTGAAGAGTTCTAGTGGATTGCATTACTTAAACTTATATACTATTTTTTGGTATATCTTTTTAGTCTTTATGACAGCCTCACTACTTTTTGGAAATACAAGAGGATTGGCTTTTTATGACTTTCCTTATGAGTTGAATTTTATACTTGCCATTGCTGGAGTTTTTTATATTATGGCTTTATACAAATATATAAAAGCCTATGAGATTATTCCTTTATGGATAAAGGTTTGTTTATGGGTAGTCGTTATTGCTCCTTTTGCGCTTTTGATTTTGATGAACCCAACTATTGGACAAGTTGAAAGTACAATCTCTGGACCACATGGGGATAATACTTTAGGTATGAGTTTAGCCTTGATTCCAATATATTATCTAATCATCAAACTTCTAGATGAGGGTACTTTTAAAGCTAGATGGAATATCTTGTGGATTATTCCTACTGTGTTTTATTTTTGCTCTGTTTTATATAGAACTTTTGTAGGACACTTAACATATGAACAAGAGTGGTTTTTTCAATGGTTAACTTTTCTTTATATTCCTATTTTATATAGATGGTACAAAGATGCCCAAATTGAAACTTTTGCCAAAAAGGCTCTACTTATTTCTATACTTGCATTTTTATTTGTAGATGTTGAGGGAAATATTTTGTTTATTCCTGAGTTTAGATGGCTTTTTCATAGAAATGACTTAATAGTAGCCCATGCACATGTTGCAATGGGTATTGGTGTATTTTTCATGGTAATTGCTATGTTTGTATCATATGTAAAAGAATTAAAAAAACTCTCTTTTTATATTTTATACTTAGCTGGTCTTTTAGGTATTTTTACAGTTTTAAGTATCTCTGGCTTTATTCAAGCAAATGTTATTCATGGAAATATTGATTTTCTATGGATGTTAAGAAGTATATTTGGAGTACTTACATTTTCATCTTTATTTACATTTATTTCTTTTAAACTTGAGCTTACAAACTTACAAAAATACAATCTTTTTGGAGTATTAGCAGATGGATTAGGTGGTATTTCTTTAATACTACTTGCTAGTTTCACTTATCCTCTTTTGGGATTTTCATTTACAGGAACTTACGAATATATAGTTTTTGCTTTTGTGAGTACCACAGGAATTATTCATTATTTTGCCCTTAGATATAAAGAGCATGAGCAAATACTTACAAAACTAACAGTTATAACAAGAGTAATAATAAGTTCAGTCTTTTTTGCTCTTTTTTATAACAAAACCTTAGGGATAGAAGCACTTATGATCTCTCTTTTTGATGTCATTTTTGCTTCTATTTTTTTATTATTCTTTTATAAGGAGAACTTCTTATGTCAAAAATAGCACTTACACTTTTCATAGCATTTGAGCTTTGTTATTACTTACTTATAGCACAAACAGGTATTGTAGAGTATTTTTCATCAAATATCTTTTTAATAGCTTTTTTACCAATTGGTGGAGTTATTGGTTCACTATTAAGTTATTATATAAAAATATCAAATCAACAAAAGATAACTGTCTTTTTATGTATACAGTTGGTTCTGACATTTTTTTATCCAAACTTTTCAAGTTATGGATTGTTTTTATTAGGAATTAGTGTTGGGGCTTTGGCGCCATTACTTATAAATGAACTAAAAAAAGCAAGTATTCTTGAACTAGGATTTGCTTTGTCTATCTCATATGGAATTGGAACCTTATTATTTAACTATGATGTTTCAAAAAGAGAGTTTATTGGAGTGGCTTTTACTTTAATAGCCCTACTTTGTTCAACCCAACTTCCAAAATTAAAAGAGGTAAAACAAAACAATTCTTGGGAGTCATACTCTTTATTTATAATGGTTTTATGGATATTTTTAGATTCTGCACTTTTTGAAACCTTATCAAGGGATGTAAGTATTCCTATTTGGAGAGGTGGATATACATTTGAAATAGTTATATTCCATATTTTAGGTGTAATTGCAGCTTTAAAATTCAATATACAAAAACTTGAAAAAGAGTTATTCATAATAATACTTTTTGCTCTTTCTTATCTATTTTATTTCTTGCAATCACCGCTTTTATTATCTATTGTTTACCCTTTTGTAATCTCATATTATAATGTGACTATTTTACAATCACTTCTAAAAAAAGATTTAAAAGCATTAGCTTTTTATATGGTTTTTATAGGATGGATGGCATCAGGGGCTGGTTTATTTGTAGCCTTAGAAAACATTATTCTTTTTGTTCCAATTATATTTTTAATTTCACTAATAAAAGTTTTAAATTCTCAAGAAACAATTCAATCAAAGGAGAAAGAATGTTTAAATTAATTTTAATTTTATTGTTTGCTTTAATCGCAAATGCAAGTGAGTTAAAGTTGCTTGATGGACAGATTCAAGCCCACACAGAAGTTTTTGGAGATAGTACTATAAATCCAAGTACAAAAAATATAATAACAAAAGTGCAAAAAGGTGATTCAATAGAATCAATAAGTGGAGAGTTTTTTATCAACTCTTCAACTCTTACAAGTGATAATAAAGATAGAGATAAACACATGTATGAAGTATTGAGATCTTCGGTTTGTCCAAAAATTTTGTTTACTATTATTGCCATTGAAAAAGCTGGAGATAAATATAAGATAATAGGTAATTTGAAAATGAATAAAATGACACATCAAATTACCTCATTAGCAAATATAAAACAAAAGGATACAATAACTATAAATGGAGATTTTTCAATAAATCTTACAGATTTCGACATAGAACCACCAACAATGTTTTTTCTAACAGTTAGAAATAAAATAGATATAAAATACAATTTTAACTTTAATAAAGGAATATAGATGTTAAAAAAACTTTTACTTTTGCCCCTATTTGCTATTGTTTTATATGCAAGTAGTTTTGAGGTAAATCAAAACATAGGAACTTTCTCATTACCAAATCAATTTGATGAAAAGCAGACAATAGATAGCTCTATTACTACTATTTTAGTATCATTTGAAAAGGAAACAGGAAAAGATGTAAATCAATTCTTAAATAGTAAAGATAAAGATTTTTTGAAAAATCACCACACAGTTTTTATTGCAAATATTTCAGGAATGCCTTCAATCATTACAAAAATGTTTGCTTTACCTAAAATGAGAGATTATAAACATAGTGTTTTATTAATTTACGATGAGGAAGATAACAGATTTGTAAGCAAAGATGAAAAAACTACTGTTTACAAACTTGAAAATGGTGTGATAAAATCTATTTCTTTTATCACAAAAGATGATTTGGAAAAAGTATTTCAATGAAACTACCCTCACTAAATGAAGTTGAAGTATTTGTAAAAGCCCATGGTTTAGAGGGCTTAAAAATACTTCACCTTAGTGATATTCATATTAATAAAAAAACTTCCCTAGAAAGTGTTCAAGATATAGTAACTCTTTGCAATCACTGTGAAGCTGATTTTATAGTTATCACTGGGGATATTATTGATTGTAAGATTAAATATATACTTGATAAACTAAAAGTATTAAATAGTATAGAAAAAGAAGTTTTTTATATAAGTGGAAACCATGATTTATTTTATGGTTTTGATGAATTAAAACCTTTACTAGATAAGTTTATACTATTGGATAATGAAACTTACTTTTTAGAATATAAAGATACAAAAATAGCCCTAGCAGGATTGAGTGATAGATTCTCAAAATTTTTCAAAATCAAAAGAGAAGAAAACAAAGTTATAAACTTTTTA
Organism: Arcobacter sp. F2176; assembly: GCF_004116465.1. NCBI lineage: Bacteria > Pseudomonadati > Campylobacterota > Epsilonproteobacteria > Campylobacterales > Arcobacteraceae > Arcobacter > Arcobacter sp. F2176. The sequence continues at coordinate 190,087 of NZ_PDJV01000005.1, read as the reverse complement.
AGAAAGCATGAAAATTCTATTTTTCTAGCACATCAACCAAAAGATTATAAGTTTGCTTTAAAAACAAATGCCAAACTTTTTTTATGCGGACATACTCATGGTGGTCAAATTTACCCCTTTCACTATGTAGTTAGACTCTTTCAACCTTTTCTAGCAGGTCTTTTTTATATAAAACAAACAGCTATTTATGTAAATAAGGGTTTGGGATATTGGGGTATAAATTTTAGATATAAAGCAAATAGTGAAATTACTTTATTAAAATTAACATCAAAAAGTGTAGAATAATCATATGAAAATTTTAATAATCGAAGATGATGTAAAAATCGTAAATTTTTTGAAAAAAGGCTTAGAAGAAGAGTCTTATAGTATTGATTATTCACATAATGGTGAAGAAGGCTTATATTTAGCAAGTGTAAATAGCTATGATTTGATTTTACTTGATATTATGCTTCCTTTACTTAATGGAATTGAAGTTTGTAAAAAACTAAGAACTGATGGGATTAATACGCCCGTGATTATGTTAACAGCAAAAGATAGCATTGAAGATACTATAATAGGCTTAGATATAGGAGCAAATGATTATTTAGCTAAACCTTTCTCTTTTTCTGAATTATTAGCAAGAATGAGAGTTCAATTAAGAACAAAAGATTCAACACAAACCACAATTAAAATAGATGATTTGGAACTTGATTTACTTGCAAAAACTGCAAAAAGAGCCGGAGATAATATAATTCTAACAGCAAAAGAATTCTCACTTTTAGAATACTTAATAAAAAATCAAAATAAAGTTTTATCAGAAACAGTACTAAGTTCTATGCTTAATAATATGGATGAATCAAATATAAGCAATGTTGTAAATGTATATATTTATAGACTTAGAAATAAAATAGATAAGCCTTATGAAAAAAAGCTTATAAAAACGGTAAGAGGCTTGGGATTTAAAATAGATGCAAAATAACCTATCAATTAAGAAGAAACTACTCATTTACAATGTATTAATACAAGGTTTTATTTTAATAGCCCTTGCTTTTTCTATATATAAAACCTTAGAAATTTCAACTTTAGATAAAGTAGAAACTTCACTCAAAGTGATTATCTTAGATATTGTAGATGACATAATTGATCATAAAAATGGACTTTCAACATTAGACTTTGATGAAGAGAATGAATATAAATTTAAACCTTTATATATAAGACTACTTTCTCAAAAAGAAGGCATAAAAGCTATAGGTTCTTCGCCTTTCCCAGATTCGATTTCAAAAACTTTTCATAATATTCCAAAAGATACTATCCATTTTGAAAAAGATGAGAATTTTATATTAGGTGAAATAAAATTCTTAATCAAAGAAAAAGAGTATATTTTACAAGTTGCCACTGATTATAAAATATTAAATCATACGATGGAAAACTTATTATATATCTTAATCTTTATTATTCCAATTATCTTAATATTTTCTATTATTGGTGGATACTTTTTGATTCATAAATCTTTTGCTCCAATTGAAAAGATACTCTTTGATTTAAAAAATATAAATGCAACAAATTTATCAAAAAGATTAAATTACAAAAACAATAAAGATGAGATATCTCAACTTTCAAACGAAATTAATAACTTACTTCAAAGATTAGAAATATCATTTGAAAAGATAAATCAATTTTCAAGTGATGCTTCCCATGAGCTAAAAACTCCCCTTACAATTATAAGAGGAGAAATAGAAATAGCATTAAGAAAAGATAGGGATAAGAAAGAATACAAAGATACTTTAGAAGTTTGTTTAGATGAAGTTTTAATGATACAAAATACTATTGATGATTTACTTTTTTTAGCAAAAAATGAAAATAACACAAATACCTATGAAGAAGATGCTTATATGGATGAAATAAGTCTTGAAGCTATAAAAGAATTAAAATTATATGCAAAGTTAAGAAATATAGATATTCAATCGCAAATCATAGATATCTTCCAAATCAAAGGGCATACAAAACTTCTAAAAATTGCAATTAAGAACATTCTTAAAAATGCTATATCTTTTAGTCATGAAAACTCTGATGTAATCATAAAAAATTATATAGAAGATGGCAACTTTATTGTTAGTATTGAAGATAAAGGAATAGGAATAGCAAAACAAGAACAAAATAAAATATTTGAGAAGTTTTATAGAACAGATAAAAGTAGAAATAAAGAATCGGGCGGAACAGGTCTTGGAATGGCAATCGTTGATAAAATAATAAGTAGTCACAATGGTAAAATTGAGTTAATAAGTAGTGAAGAAATAGGAACAACTGTAAAACTGATTTTTTCAAAAGAGAAGATGTAATCTTTATATTTTGTGATTTTTAACTTTTTGGCTACAATTCCACCAAAAGGTACTCTTATTAGGGGTTTTTCCCTCAATACTTAAGAAAACAATCAAATTTATGAATTTTGAATTTTTAAAAATAGTGGAGAAAGAATGGTAAAAAAATATTTTAAAAAAGAGGAATGGTTTAGTAACATAAGAGGAGATACTCTCTCTGGACTTGTTGTTGCATTGGCATTAATTCCTGAAGCAATAGCCTTTTCAATTATTGCAGGAGTTGACCCTAAAATTGGTCTTTATGCTTCATTTTGTATAGCTGTTGTGATTTCATTTGTGGGTGGTCGGCCAGGAATGATTAGTGCTGCAACTGGAGCTATGGCACTTGTAATGGTAACTTTAGTAAAAGATTATGGTTTGCAATACTTATTAGCTGCAACTTTATTAACAGGTGTATTTCAAATTATTGCAGGATACTTAAAACTTGGGAGATTTATGAGTTTTGTTCCAAGAGCTGTTGTGATTGGTTTTGTAAATGCTTTAGCTATTTTGATTTTTATGGCTCAACTTCCAGAACTCACAAATGTAACTTGGCATGTTTATGCTCTTACTGCTTTGGGTCTTGCTATTATATATTTATTTCCTTATGTTCCAAAAATTGGGAAAATCATTCCTTCACCACTTGTTACAATTATCACTTTAACTCTTATTGTACTTTTTTTAGGAATTGACATAAGAACAGTTGGAGATATGGGAGAACTTCCTGATACTTTACCAATATTTTTATTTCCAGATATTCCATTAAATCTTGATACTTTACTTATCATTCTTCCTTATTCTGTTTCACTAGCAGTTGTTGGTCTTTTAGAATCACTTATGACTTCAACTATAGTTGATGAATTAACTGATACAAAAAGTGAGAAAAATAGAGAGTGTACAGGTCAAGGTATTGCAAATATTGCCTCTGGATTTTTGGGAGGAATGGCTGGATGTGCTATGATTGGACAATCAGTTATCAATGTAAAATCAGGTGGACGAACTAGATTATCAACTTTTTTAGCTGGTATATTTTTACTTATCATGGTTGTATTCTTAAGTGATATAATCTCAGTAATTCCAATGGCTGCATTAGTTGCTGTTATGATTATGGTTTCAATTGGAACCTTTGATTGGGGTTCATTTAAAAACTTAAAAACACTACCTCTATCAACAAACTTAGTAATGATTACAACTGTTTGTGTAACAGTTTATACCCACAACCTAGCGCATGGTGTTTTTTCAGGAGTACTATTAGCATCACTATTTTTTGCTAATAAAATCTCTCACTTTATGTATAATGAAACTTTTTACAATGAAGACAATACAATCAAAACTTACAAATTTGTAGGACAAGTATTTTTTAACAGTGCTGATAAATTTTATGAAGCTTTTGACTTTAAAGAGGTTTTAGATAAAGTTATTATTGACTTGACTCGTGCCCATTTTTGGGATATTTCAGCTGTAAATGCACTTGATAAAGCAGTTATAAAATTAAGACGAGAAGGTGCAGAAGTTGAAATAATCGGTCAAAATGAAGCTAGTAAAACTATTATTGATAGATTTGGTATTCATGATGATCCACAAGAAATTGAAAAAATAATGGGAGGACACTAAAATGAGTTCTAAAAAAGTTTTAGTATGTATTGATGATTCTTCATATTGTAAAGCTGCTTGTGAATATGGAGTTTACATCTCTAAACTTCACAACTTACCACTTGTATTATTAAATGTAGTAAATCATACTCACATTTCTAAAAAAGTTGACTTATCTGGAAATATCGGATTTGGTTCAAAAGAGACTTTGCTTGAAGAACTTAGCCTTGAAGAACAAGAAGAGAGTAAAAAACTAATAATTAAAGGAAGAACTCTTTTAAAAACTTTTAGTGAATATGCAAAAGAGCAAGGAGTTGAAAACCTTTTTTCACTTCAAAGACATGGATCTTTTGAAGAAAACCTTGAAGATTTAGAAAAAGAGACATTTATTGCAATAATTGGTTTTGATAAAAATAGTAAAAACCTTGAAGATATTATTAGGACACTTAATATCCCCATTTTAATTGTAAACTCTGAATTTTTTCCAATTAATTCCATTTTAATGGCATATGATGGTTCTGATTATGCAAATAAAGCAATCAATGAAGCTACAAAAGAACCAATATTCCCTAATATTACTAGACATATAGTAAATATAAATAAAGATACACAAAGCTCACAAAAACTTTTACATGAAGCAAAAAATCTATTTGCAAAAGCTGATTTTGAAGTACAAACTTCTTCTTTAGAAGGGGATAATAAAATTACTGAGATACTAAATTATCAAAAAAATAATAATTTAGATATTGTAGCAATGGGTGCATATAGTCACAATAGATTAAAAAATGTTTTATTTGGAAGTTTTACTTCTAAAATGCTAGAAAAAGCAGAAAAACCCCTACTTCTTTTTAGATAATACGCTAAAAAGGAGCTTGGTTAACTATGCATTAACTACTTATTAATTTAACTAAAATAGAATTCTATTGACATTAATATGAGGAATAAAATGAAAAACTTTACACAATATAAATTGATAATTTTTGTAGCTATTTTTTTAACTACATTTTTTAATCTCTCTTTTTTTAAGAGTATAATAACAGCATATCCCGTTACTGGAACAAATCTTATTTATATAATATCTATTAGCCTTGTTCTACTATCTTTAATTGTATTTTTATTTTCACTTGTGGCATCTAAACATACAACAAAACCTATTTTAATAATAATCTTACTTGTTTCATCTTTTACAGCGTATTTTATGGATACTTATCATGTAGTTATTGATACAGAGATGATACGAAATACACTTCAAACTAATTTCGATGAATCAAGTGATTTATTTAGTTATCAACTTGTACTTTATGTTCTATTATTAGGTGTTATACCTTCAATTATTATTTACAAATTAAAAATTAATTACAGACCACTAAAAAATGAAATTTTTGCAAAATTAAAAACTCTAATTATCTCATTATTAGTAGTTATTATTATAATTTTTAGTTTAAGTAAGTTTTATACTTCATTTTTCAGAGAGCATAAACCTTTAAGATATCATGCTAACCCTATATTTTGGATATATAGTATTGGCAATTATATAAATAAAACTATAAATAGTGGCCCACTTGTTCTAGAAATAATAGGAAAAGATGCTAAATATTCACCTGAAGAGTATGAAAGTGATAAAAAAGAACTTCTTATTATGGTAGTAGGAGAAGCAGCAAGAGCAAATAGATTTTCTTTAAATGGCTATAAAAGAGAGACAAATCCTTTATTAAAAAAAGAAGATATTATAAACTTCCCAAATATGTATTCATGTGGTACTTCAACCGCTGTCTCTGTTCCCTGTATGTTTTCTGTATATCCAAGAAGTGAGTATACTTATAAAAAAGGTATCTCAACTGAAAATGTTATAGATATATTAAACAACACAAAAGATGTAAAAATACTTTGGAGAGATAATAATTCTGATTCAAAAGGTGTTGCCCTTAGAGTTGACTATCAAAATTTTAAAGACCCTAAGATAAATACAATATGCGATGATGGAGAATGTAGAGACGAAGGTATGCTTGTAGGTCTTGATAAATTTATTGAAAAACATAAAAATGAAGATATTCTTATAGTTCTTCACCAAATGGGAAATCATGGACCTGCATATTATAAAAGATATCCAAAAGAGTTTGAGAAATTCAAGCCTGTTTGTAAAACAAATCAATTAGAAGAATGTACTCAAGAAGAAGTTGGTAATGCATATGATAATGCAATACTTTATACTGATTATTTCTTATCAAAAACCATAAATTTTTTGAAACCATATTCAAAATATTATCATACAGGTTTAATATACATGAGTGATCATGGTGAAAGTTTAGGAGAGAATGGTTTATATTTACACGGTATGCCATACCTTATAGCACCAGATGAACAAAGACATATAGGAGCTCTTATGTGGTTTGGAGATAGTGAAGTTAATACAACAAAACTAAGAACATACTCAGATGAGAGATTCTCACAAGATGACCTTTTTCACACACTTTTAGGTTTCTTTGAAATTGAAACAGATGTTTATAAAAAAGATAAGGATATATTAAATCATGCTAGAAAAAATTAATACTCATATACTGTATACAACACTTTGTTTATCTTTTGTAATAGTACTTTTTGCATTTACTCCCATAGATATTTATGTGCAAAACTTTTTTTATAAATTTGATACACATACTTGGTTAATAGATAGAAACAATGCTACTTTGAACTTTATTTTTTATAAAGGAATGAAAAAACTATTAATGCTATTTGCTATACTTATTATTATTTCTCTAATTTTTTTTAGAAAAAATAAGCTTATCCGAATGTATAGAAATGGTCTTATTATAATAGTATTAAGTTCATTTACTGTTCCGTTTGTTGTGGTTTCTTTAAAAGATACTACAAATATGCCTTGCCCAAAACATACAAAAGACTATGGAGGGAAATACCCAAATGTAAATATTTTTGAGTCATATCCAAAAGGTTTTAAAGAAAAAAGAATCAGATGTTGGCCCGCTGGTCATGCTAGTGCTGGATTTGCACTTATGTCAATCTTTTTTCTTTTTAAGAAAAGAAAAAATCAAGTTATAGCTTTATCCTTTGCACTTCTTATAGCTTGGAGTATGGGACTTTACAAAATGCTCATAGGTGATCACTTTTTAAGTCATACTATAATTAGCATGATTTTAGCTTGGCTCATTATATTAATATTCGCAAAAATATTTAAAAGGAAAGAAATTGAGAAACCAACCCAAATATAACTTTTTCAAAAATACCTCTTATGCTTTAAAAGGTCTGCTTGATTTAATAAAAACAGAAACTTCATTTAAAATAGAACTTATTGTTACTATTTTATTATTGCCAACATTGTTTTTTATAGATACAAGCCTTACCAATAAACTTTTGATGTTTATTACTTTGATGGGTATGATTTTAGCTGAGACTACAAATAGTGCTATTGAAAGAGTTGTTGATCTTGTAACTTTAGACCATCATAAGATGGCAGGACGAGCAAAAGATGTTGGAAGTGCTATTGTATTTATTAGTATCTTTATTTTTATTGTGACTTGGAGTTGTATATTACTTTCTAAATTGTAAAGAAAGTGTCAAGAAAACCTTCTACTACACTTTAAGCTTTTGTTTTATACTTACAATATAAAAACATAAAGGCTTAAAGATGAAACTACTAATTCTTCTAGGATTAATTCTAAATCTAACTTATGCTTCTGTTGTTGATGATTATTTAAATAATCTAAAAATAGAAGTTCAAAAATCAAATCCAAACTTCAAAGGTTTTGATATAAAAAGAGGTGAAGAGATTTTCACATCAAAACACATGGAAAAAAAAGGTAAAGAGATATCATGTACTTCTTGCCATGGTATTGATTTAACAAAATCAGGCAAAAACTTTTTCACTGGAAAAATAATAGAACCACTATCTCCAATAGCCAATCCAAAAAGATTTACTGAAGTTAAAAATATAGAAAAATGGCTAAGAAGAAATTTCAATGATGTTTATAATAGAGTTGGAACAGCGCAAGAAAAAGGTGATGTTGTAACTTATATCATATCAAAGGATAAATAATGAAAGCTCTAATAATATTGACCTTACTAAGTTCACTAATTTTTGCAGAAAATCATTATTCGAATGGAAAACCTGGAGTAAAACCTGTAGATAATAAAATCTATAAACTAGAGTGTAGTGCTTGTCATTTTGCATATCAACCAGGTCTTTTACTAGCAGCTTCTTGGAATAAGATGATGAATAATTTAGAAAATCACTTTGACACTGATGCCAGCCTTGCAAAAGATGATTTTAAAATCATAAAAGAGTATTTAAATAAAAATAGTGCTGAAAAAGCTATGGATTATAGAAGAAGTAACAAAATTGTAAAAAGTATAAGAAGTGGTGATGTTCCAGAATCTATTTCCAAAGTTCCATATATCATCAGAAAACACAATGAGTTACGACCTGCAATGTTATCTCAAAAAGAAGTAAAAGGATTATTTAACTGTGTAGCTTGTCATACCACAGCCCAAAGAGGAATATACAGTGAAAGAGATATAAAAATTCCAAATTATGGAAGATGGGATGATTAGGAGATAAGATGCAAAAAATATATATTTGGTCACTACCAACAAGAGTATTTCACTTTTTATTTGCTTTTTTTATTTTATTAGTATTTATTTCAAGTGAAGAAGATAGATGGTTATCATACCATGCAATAATTGGATATGCAATATTTATACTTTTATTATTTAGATTAGCATGGGGAATCTTTGGTCCAAAACACTCAAAGTTAAAAGACTTTCCAATGGGCAAAAAAAACATAAAAGAGTTTTTAAATAATATCTTTGAAGATAAACAAAAATATGTAGGACACAACCCAATAGCTTCTTATGTCATGATAAGTATGCTTGTTGTTTGTTTTTTTGCAGTTATAACTGGAGTTTTAGCATATGGAATACAAGAGGGTAAAGGAATATTTGCATATTTAAATAGCTCTTTTTTTGAAGATATGAAATTATTTAAACATATTCATGAATTTTTATCAACTCTATTTTTGGTACTTTTAGCTTCACATATACTAGGAGTAATAAGTGATAGAATACTTCATAAAAAACATGAAACACTAAACTCTATAGTTACAGGTTATAAAAAAAGTGAAAATGAGCAGGGAATAAAACTAACTATTTTTCAAAAATTTTTAGCTTTTATATTTTTAGCTATTCTTGTTTCTTTTTTCATATTTAATATTATAAAACCAAATAATGTTTTAATAGCTTCAACTTTTAAAGCAGTAGATTACAAAAAAGAAAACCCTCTTTTTGTAAGCGAGTGTGCATCGTGCCATACTCTGTATCCCTCCAAATTTATTGCCTGAGAAATCATGGAGAATATTGATGGGAGATTTAGAGAATCATTTTGGGGATGATGCAAGTTTAGATAAAAAAGATGAAAAAATTATCTTAGACTTTTTAGTACAATATAGTGCTGAAAAATCTACAAAAAAAGCTAGTTTTAAAATTCTAAAGTCTATAGGAAATAAAGATATAATAGCCATGACTCAAACAACTTATTGGAAAAAGAAACATGAAGATATTCCAAAAAGTGTATTTTTAAATAAAGAAGTTAAAAGTAAAGCCAACTGTAAAGCTTGTCATACTGATGTGGAGAAAGGATTAATTGAAAATGATAAAATTAAAAATATTAGCTCTTTTATGTAGTATTATTTTCACTGCTAATCTTTTTGCAGACAAGTATGAGCATCATGAAAAAAATGAAGAATATAAACATCATATTTATAAAAACTTGGATTATCTAAATCTTGACAAAAAACAATTATCTGAGTTAAAAGAGGTATTAAAAAGATATAAAAAAGAGTCTAAGAGGTTTTATAAATTTGAAAGAAGAAAAGAAAAAGAGTTAACACAAATAATAAAAAAAAGAGATTTTGATAAAATAGCTTATGAAAAAATTTTAGATGAGATTAACCAAAAATCAAAAAAAATAGAAATAGAAAATCTAAAAAAGATTCATGATATATTAGATGATACACAAAAAGAGAAATTTTCTCACTTTTTAAAGGAGTGGAGAATTGAATAAAAAAGTACTACTTATAGAAGATGATTTGCAAATGCAAAGTTTGATAAGTGATTATCTAAAAGATTATCACTTTGATTGTATTTCATTTGCAAATCCGAAAGATGCCCTTGATGAATTCTTTCAAAACCAAAATTATTGTATTGCTATATTAGATTTGATGTTACCTGGAATGGATGGCTTTGATTTATTTAAAAAATTAAAAGAGATAAAAGATATACCTATTATTATCTCATCTGCTAGGGGTGATATTGGAAATAAAATACATGGCTTTGAATTAGGAGTTGATGATTATTTAGCAAAACCATATGAACCAAGGGAGTTAGTACTTAGAATAGAGTATATTTTAAAAAAATACTCAAGTAAAAAAATAGAAATTGGTGCTTTTGAAATAAACAAAGAAAATAGAGAAGTAATAGTTGATAATTTTCCAGTTGAATTTACTAAAATAGAATTTGAGATTTTTATTTTCTTAATAGAAAACCTAAATAAAATATCTTCAAGAGAACAAATACTTCATGCCACTTCACTAGATCCAAATACAAAAAATCGAACAATAGATATGCACATTTCAAATATAAGATATAAAATCGGTGATGATTCCAAAAACCCAAAATATATAAAATCTGTTTGGGGTGTTGGTTATAAGTTTGTGAGTTAAAATGAGTATAACAAAAAAGATTTCTATTTTATTTATCATAAGTCTTATTCTTATGAGTATTATTGGATATTGGATAGATAGTATAAATTCCCAAAGAATAGATAGTCTAATAAAAGACAAATATTTAAAAATAGCAACTGAGATTTATGAAAATATCGATAATACAAATTTAGTAAATCAAATAATAAAAGAATATAAACTAAAACCCATCACAAATAATCAAACAAAAGAAGAAAAAATCTTATATAATGAAGCTCACACTTTTGGCTCTATTTCTATATTTCATAAGGGTTTTGATGATGAACTTATTCTTCATATAAAATACCTTGAAGATGAATATATTCTAAAAACTCAAGATGAAAAAAATCTAAATGAAAAATTTACTCTAAACATCTTGGTTTTTCTTGATGTTTTCGTTTTACTTCTTATATTTTTATATATTATAAAACTACTCTCACCACTTAAAAAAATCACAAAAGAGATAGAGAGTTTTTCAAAGGGTGATTTAAGTGCAAGAATCAAAATCAAATCAAATGATGAAATTGGAATATTAGCAAATACTTTTAACAAAATGGCAAATAATTTAGAAGAGTTAATTAAAACAAGAGAAGCCTTACTTAGAGATATTGGACATGAACTTAGAACTCCAATTGCTAAGGGTAAGTTTGTCATAGAAAAAATTGATGATTTTTCACAAAAAGAGCTTTTAAAAAAGATATTTTCTGACTTGGAAATTTTAACAAATGAGTTAATAGAACTTGAAAAACTAAACTCATCAAAACTTGATATTACAAGATTTAGTGCTGAAACTTTGATTTTAGAGGCTTTAGATAAATTATATATAAATGATGAGACAAAAATAAATTTAAATATAGAAGATGATTTTAAAATAGAGGGTGATTTAAATTATCTTAGCATTGCTTTGAAAAACTTAATTGACAATGCCCTTAAATATACTATTTCCTTTCCTATAATTTTAAAAGCCAAAAATAATACTATTTTTATAGAAAATATAGGTGAAAAACTTTCAAAGGGATTAGATTATTATTTAAAACCTTTCACCCAAGAGTTAGCACAAAGGAATGGCTTTGGATTAGGACTTAGTATTGTTGATAAAATTTTAAATAGACATTATTTAAAATTAGAATATGAATACAAAAATAAAAACAATATTTTTAAAATCAACTTCAAATAGAAAATTTAGTATAATCCTTAAAAATTAAATAAAAGAGTTAATAAAAAATGACGGCGTTACAAATTGCAGATATTATTGGAATAATTTGTTTTACTGCTAGTGGATTTTTAATAGCTGTTCATTATAACTTAGATATTTTAGGAATAGTTATTTCTTCATTTCTAACTGCCCTTGGTGGAGGGATGATTAGAGATACAATTGCAAATAAGACTCCATATATTTTTATAGATACTCTTCCTGTAATACTTGTAATTGCTACAGTTCTTGTATCTCTTGTTTTTAAACTTCATAAAATAGCAGATTTTGAAGGGAAAATAGCCTTTATAATTTCTGATGCCATTGGCCTTGTCTCTTTTGCAATAACTGGTTCCATCATAGCTATTGAAAATGACTTCAATTTTGTAGGTGTTTTAATTTTAGCTTTTCTTACAGCTGTTGGTGGAGGAACAATTAGGGATATTCTAATAAATAGAGTACCATCAATACTTGTAAGTGAGTTTTATGGAACAGTTGCAATAATAGTTGGTTTAGGTATGTATATTTTACAATTATTTGAGCAAAGAAATATTTTTAATATTACAGTATTATTTATTTTAGGTGTTCTACTGAGATTATTAGCATATTATAAAAAGTGGTCTTTACCAAAGTTATAGATCTACTATAACTTTGTTTTTCCCACTCTCTTTTGCAGTATAAAGTGCTTTATCTGCTCTATTTATAGTTGATTCAATATCTTTATCAAGTTGTGCATCAAATTGAGCAACACCTAAACTAAGTGTAAAACTAAATTTTCCTGTTTTTACATCAACAGAATAATCTTCTACATTTTGTCTGATATTTTCTGCAACACTTTGGGCAAAAGATAAAGAAGTATTATATAAAAGAATTACAAACTCTTCTCCCCCAAATCTAGCTACAATATCACTTTTTCTACAGTTATTTTCTAATATTCTTGAAAGTGAAACTATAACTTTATCACCAACAGAGTGTCCATAAGTATCATTTATATTTTTAAAATTATCAACATCCAAAATAATGATTGAAATATGATGATTATTTCTGATAGAAAGACTTTGCATAGTATTAGCTGACTCTGTAAAATATCTTCTATTATATAATTGAGTAAGTGGGTCTTTACTTGAAAGTTCTTTTAACTCTTCATTTGATTTTTTCAATCTTTGTGATGTTTCATGAAGTTTAGTATGGTCATAAATATATAAACATACTAATCTTTTATCTAAATCATAAGGAACCAAAGTAACATCTTGTCTCATATATTTAAAAACTTTACCCATAATACTATTTGATTGAATTTTAATTAAGTACTCATGAGGCTCTACACTAAAAAAAGAAGTACTTTTTGTTATTAGTACAGATTTTACTTTTCTTACTAACTTTTTTTTATCTATATAAGGGAATTTTTCGCAAATTTCATGATTAACTATTTCACTTGCTTTTACACCTGTTTTAACTTCAAGCCACTTATTCCAAGCTTTTATATTTAGATCTTCATCTAAAATTATTATTCCATTATCAATAGTATTAAAAATGATGTTATTATTTAAAAATTCCATTTAAATCTCATCCATTATTTTATCTAATGCACTTTTCATAAAGCCAATAGAATCATCTCTTAACATCATTATTAGTTCACTATGTATATTTTGAACTTCAAACTCTATTACAGTAGAAATAATTATAATGTGATTATATTCCACATGATAATGTTCTTCTAAATTTTGTGCAGACTCTACAACTTTCACATCAGGTGGTGAAAATAAAATATCAGTCTCTATTAGTTCAGCTAGTTTACTAGAAGTAGTTGAAGAAATAATATTTGTAATTTCTAAAACTACATCTTTTAATTCATCTTCATTTATATCTGATTCATTTAAATCAAATTCTAAGGCTAAATTTTTTAATGAGCTTTCATCAATTAAAAAAAGGTTTTCCCCTGAAAGTTTTCCGTCAATTAATTGGCTAACTAAATAACAAGCAGGATAATGTTCTACTTTTTCTTGAATATAATCCTTAAAATCACTACTTGATAAAGTAGTAATCTTAGGAATACTAAGATTTGCAAATTTTCCTATAATATCAGCAATGGCTGCCGTTGCAGAACCATAAGATATATTCATCAACTCTTGTAAACAATCTTTTTGATCATCATTAAAACAGTTGCTATCGTTCATTATAAAACCTTTAGTTTTAAAAGAATTTGTTTAAGGTTTTCTTCATTAATAGGCTTTTTAATAAATCCTAGTGCTCCATTTTCTTTTGCTTTTACTTTTGAAGCCTCTTGAATATCTGCACTTACTACAATTATTTTTGCATTTTTGTCAATTTTGCATATTTTTTCTACAGCATCAAATCCATTCATTTCAGGCATTGTCAAATCCATAAAAGTAATAGTAGGAGATACTTCTTCATACAGTTTTAAAGCTTCTAAACCATTAGTCGCCTCAAAAACTTCTATTTCTTGACCAACTAAATTTTTTAAATCCTTAATTAGCATCTTTCTTGCCATTTTAGAATCATCACAAACTAAATATTTCATTATTTCTCCAAAACGATTATTGTTTTATTATAGGAAAATTACTATTAAATACTACTCAACTTAACATTTTTTTAAATGCATTTACAATAGCTTTTTTCTCTAAAATTTTTATTTTATCTTCTAAAGTTTTTACACTTTCATCACTTGTTAGGGAAATTTTTTCTTGAATTATATATTTACCCTCATCATAATTTTCATTTACAAAATGTATTGTACAACCTGATTCTTTTTGTTTTTCTTTTATGACAGCTTCATGAACAAATCTTCCATACATCCCTTTTCCACCGAACTTTGGCAATAATGCAGGATGAGAGTTTATGATTTTATTTGGAAAGTTTTTTAAAAGATTTTCTTCAATCTTTTTCATATAACCTGATAAAAATATATAATCAACTTTGAACTCAAGCATTAGTTTAGTAATTTTTTCATCAAGGTTCTCATCTGGATATTTTTTTGCATTTACAACAAAATTTGGAATATTATTATTTGATGCTTTTTGTAACACTTTTGCCTCTTGGTTATTAGATATCACTAATACAACCTGCGCATTTAAAATTTTATCTTCACAAGCTTCAAAAAGTGTATCAAAGCCACTTCCATTGTGTGAAGAGAGTATTCCAATTCTTTTCATTTATTATCCTAATAATTCGTAGAGGCGAATTATAACAACTTTTGTTTAAACTAATATCATGCTTTTTTTCTTTGATTTATTAAAAATACTCCTAAAAATATAAATCCTGTAGCAATAATATCTATTAATTTAATATCTTCTCCCACTATAAATACAGCAATAATAAGTGCAACTACAGGAGGAATATATGTAATTGAAGAAGCCTTCAAAGCCCCTAACTTTTCAATCATATAATAATAAATAATATAAGCTAATCCAGTACCCAATAATCCTAGTCCAATTACTAAACCAAGAGCACTATGAGTATCTTGCCAAATATTATTTATACCGTCAAAATCTGTTATAAATATCAAAATCAAAACTCCAAAACCTAACTGATAAGTAGTAAGAGCTTGGGCTTTTAGTTTTAAAGGCATAACATATTTTTTTGCATAAATAAAAGATGCTCCCACACTAAGTGACCCTAAAATCATAGAAAGCATACCTTCTATACTAGAAGCCATAATATTTTCATTAAATACATCACTTATTAGAACAACTCCTAAAAACCCAATAAAAACACCCAAAAAAGCCAATTTTGTGATTTTTTCTTCTTTTAGAAAAATAGCTGCAAGCAAAAATGAAAAAAGAGGAATTGAACCACTTAAAGCTCCTGCAACTCCAGATAAAAGTAAAGCACACCCTTTTACAAATCCAAAATAATAAACAACAGTTGCAAGTAACGACATAATGATAAAATGAAAACTATATTTCAAATCTTTTAGTTTCAAACTTTTTGTAAAAAGTGCATATAAAAATACTGGGATAAATCCAAATAAAACTCGAAAAAAAACAACTTGCATAGGAGAAATATAATCAGCTGCCATCTTCATATAAATAAAATTACTTCCCCAAATAATACCTAAAGTCCAAAATGAGATAATTGCAAAATTTTTCATTTTAATCTTTGTGCATGAGTTAATGCAATTGCAATTGCATCTGTAATATCAAGTGGTTTTATCTCTTTTTTTATACCTAATAATCTTTTTACCATAAAAGCAACTTGTTCTTTTGCTGCTTTTCCATTTCCTGTAACTGCTTTTTTAACTTGTAATGGAGTGTATTCAGAAAAATTTCCAAATTTTTGTAAAACCTTTAACGATATAGCACCTCTAAATTGAGCAAGTTTAATTACACTTTTTGGATTAAAGGCATAAAACATATCTTCAATAGCTACTTCGTTTATCTCGTGATTTGAAAAAATCAAATCCAAACCCTCAACCATTTCAACTATTTGCTCTTGTAAAATTTTACTTTTTATTTTTATCAATCCAGCTTCACAAAGTCTTAATTCTCTATTATTTTTTTCTATAACTGCATAACCACAATTTATAGTTCCAGGGTCTATTCCTAATATCTTTTTTTTCAACTGTTCACATATCCTTAAAAAATCTATTCACTTATTAAAAGAGTGATATAATGGTAAAAACTTTATAAGTTTTCACTTAAATTACAAAGTTATCCAAAAGTTATTCACTACTTATTCAACATAATTTTTATTATATCTTAGTTTTTAAAATATTTTAGATATAATATCTACCAATCAAATAAAAAAGAGTTTATATTTAATGACAACAAAAGAGATTTTATCAGTTTTAAAAAATGAAACATCAAAATCAGACTATGACAGATACCTAAAACAACTTATTTACAAAAAAATTTCATCTGACGATAACATAGCTATTTTTGAAGTTCCTAATAAATACATTGCAAACTGGATAAAAAGCAAATATTCAAAAATCATTCAACACTGTATTGAGACAATAGATGGTACTAAGCCAACTGTTGAAATAAAATTAACAGGTGAGAAGAAGACTAAAAAAGAGATACTAAAAGAACAAGTAGGAAAATCAGATGTGGAAAGCACTATATTAAATCCATCATATACTTTTGATTCTTTTGTAGTTGGTTCATCAAATCAAATGGCCTTTAATGCTTCCCTTGCCGTTTCAAAAAAACCAGGTATTCAATACAACCCCTTATTTATCTATGGTGGAACTGGTTTAGGTAAAACTCACTTGCTTCAAGCAATTGGAAACGATGCAATAGAGCATGGTAGAACAATTATTTATGTTACAATTGAACAGTTCATGAATGACTTTACTTTTGCAATTAAAAACAAAAATATGGAACATTTTAGAAGTAAATATAGAAAATGTGATGTCCTACTAATCGATGATATTCAATTTTTAAGTGGAAAAGAACAAACTCAAGAAGAGTTCTTTCACACTTTTAATGAACTTCATAATGCTGAAAAACAAATTGTCATGACTTCAGATAGACTTCCATCTCAAATAGCAGGCCTTGTGGATAGATTAAAATCAAGATTTGAGTGGGGTTTAACAGCTGATGTTCAAATTCCTGGATTAGAGACAAAAATAGCAATTATTGAAAAAAAATCTGAATTAAATGGCATTCATTTAGATAGGGAAATAGTAAATTATATTGCTACAAATCTTGATAACTCTATTAGAGAAATAGAAGGTGTACTAATTAGAATAAATGCAAGTGCAGCCTTACTTAACCAAGAGATTAATTTACCTATGGTACAAAACCTTTTAAAAGAGCAAATTAAAGAAACAAAAGAAAATATAAAACTTCCTGATATAATAACAATCGTTGCAATAGAACTTAATATCAAACCAAGTGATATTAAATCTAAAAAAAGAACAGCAATTGTTGCAAATGCAAGAAGAATAGTGATATATTTAGCAAGAGAGTTAACACATAACTCTATGCCAGATATTGCTAAGTTTTTAGGTATGAAAGATCATAGTTCAATTTCTCATAATATTAAAAAAGCAAATGAGTTAATTGAAAAAGATGAAAATTTTAAACTTATAATAGAAAATTTAAAAAATAAAATCATAAATAGAGGATAGTCGTAGAAAAGTTTTAAACCATTATGTGAATAGGTGTGAATATCTTTAATCTTTTAATCACTCTTCCAAGAGTTGATTTTATCGGATTAAACCAAGAGTTTTCATCTATTCACATAGTCTACTACTACCACTAAATAAAATAATAAATAAAGGGGATAACATGAGATTTATCATTGCTAAAAATATCTTTGAAAATATAATCTCTTCAATGCAACCATTTTTAGAAAAAAAAGATTCTAGTTCTATTACTTCACATATATATTTAGAAGTAATAAATTCTAAATTAATATTAAAAGCTACAGATTATGAAATTGGATTAGAATCTTATGTTAATGATATTGAAGAATCAACAGATGGAAAAGGTACAGTTAACGGAAGTAATTTATTAGGTATTATTAAAAGATTAAAAAATGACAAAATTACTGTTGAAACTATAGATAATAATTTAGTTATAAAACAAAGTAGATCAACTTTTAAATTACCAATGTATGATGCTAATGAATATCCTAATTTAATTATGAATACTGAATTAAATATATTAAATATTTCAACTATTAGTTTAGTAAATAGTATTAGAAAAATTACACCAGCTATTGATAACAACAATCCAAAATTTGAATTAAATGGTGCATTAATTGATATTAAAAATTCTAAAATCAATTTTGTAGCAACAGATACAAGAAGACTTGCTATTTCTCATTTACAAAATATTTCAAATAATGAAGCGCAATTTATTATTCCAAAAAAAGCAATTATAGAAATACAAAAACTATTTTTAGATGATGCAAAAATATCTTATGATGATACAAATTTAGTAGTAGAAACTGATAATTCTAAATTTTTTACAAAACTAATTAATGGGAAATTTCCAGATTATGAAAGAATTATTCCAAATACTTTAAAATATAATTTAACTTTACCAAAAGCTGTTTTAATAGATTCTATTAAACTAGTTACATCTTTGTTTTCAAATATCAAAATTACTTTTTCTCCAAATTCTATGGTATTTGAATCTTTAGATGAAGATACAGAATCTAAAACTCAAATTGATATTGATTTAAATATTAATGAAAATTTTTATTTAGCAGTAAATGCTAAATATTTATTAGATTTTTTAAGCATGTCAAATAATGAAAATGTTGTAGTTGGATTCAATGAATCTAACTTACCATTTTATTTAGAAGATGATAAATTTTTTACAATTGTAATGCCAATTGTGTTAGACAAATAAAAAAGGATAATTAATGAGCCAAGAATATGGTGCTAGCAATATTAAAGTTTTAAAAGGTCTTGAAGCTGTTAGAAAAAGACCAGGTATGTATATTGGTGATACTAACACTAATGGATTACATCATATGGTTTACGAAGTTGTTGATAACTCTATTGATGAGGCAATGGCTGGATATTGTAAAAATATAAAAATTACTATGACAAAAGATCATTGGATCAAAGTTGAAGATGATGGAAGAGGTATTCCAACTGCTATTCATGAAGGTGAAGGAATTTCAGCTGCTACTGTTGTTTTAACTGTACTTCATGCTGGTGGTAAATTTGACAAAGATACGTATAAAGTTTCTGGTGGTCTTCATGGAGTTGGGGTTTCTGTTGTAAATGCCTTATCTAAAGAAGTTAAAATGACTATTTACAGAGAAGGAAAAATTCATTATCAAGAGTTTTCAAAAGGTATTCCAAAAGCTCCTTTAGAAGTTATTGGAGAAAGTCCTAGAAAAACTGGTACTACTATTGAATTTTTAGCTGATGATTCTATTTTTGAAGTAAATACTTATGATTTTGCTGTTTTAGCAAAAAGATTTAGAGAAGTAGCATATTTAAACTCATTTATCTCAATTACTTTAATAAATGAAATAACTAAAAAAACAGAAGTTTATCATTTTGAAGGTGGTATTAAACAGTTTGTTGAAGATATAAATACTGCAACAGCCGTATCAGACGCAGTAGCATTTAATGACAATGTTGATGGAGTAGAAGTTGATATTGCTGTTATGTATAACGATACTTATGTTGAAAAAACTTTATCATTTGTAAATAATATTAGAACAATTGATGGGGGAACTCATGAGGCTGGATTTAAAGCTGGACTTACAAGAAGTATTGTTAAATATTTAAATGAAAATGCAGCAGCTAGAGAAAAAGATACAAAAATCACAGGTGATGATGTAAGAGAAGGTCTTATTGCAATTATTTCTGTAAAAGTTCCAGAACCTCAATTTGAAGGTCAAACAAAAGGTAAACTTGGAAGTTCTTATGTAAAACCTATTTGCCAAAGATTAACATCTGAACAACTAGATAAATACTTTGAAGAAAATCCAGCACAAGCAAAAGCAATTATGGATAAAGCTTTAATGGCAGCACGAGGTAGAGAAGCAGCTAAAAAAGCTAGAGATATGACTAGAAAAAAAGATGCTATGACAGTAGGAACTCTTCCTGGTAAACTAGCAGAATGTCAAAGTAAAGATCCAGCTATTAGAGAATTATATCTAGTAGAAGGGGACTCTGCGGGAGGTTCTGCAAAACAAGGTAGAGATAGGGTTTATCAAGCAATTTTACCACTTAAAGGTAAGATTTTAAATGTAGAAAAATCAAGACTTGATAAGATTTTAAAATCTGATGAAATTAGAAACATGATTACAGCTCTTGGTTGTGGTATTGGTGAAGATTTTGATGAAGAAAAAATCAGATATCATAAAATCATTTTTATGACGGATGCCGATGTTGATGGATCTCACATTCAAACACTGCTTTTAACTTTCTTCTTTAGATTTTTAAGACCAGTTATTGAAAAAGGTTATTTATATATTGCTCAACCACCTCTTTATAGATATAAAAAAGGTAAAAATGAGACATATTTAAAAGATGACAATGCTTTATCTGCTTTTTTAATTGAAAATGGTTTAGAATCATTTGAATTCCAAGGTCTTGGATATAATGATTTAGTGGATTTATTTAAAACAGTTTCTAGATATAGAGGTATGTTACAACAATTAGAAAAAAGATACTCTTTAGCAGAAGTTTTAAAACACTTAATTGAGAATTCAAATTTAGTAAATTTAGATTATCAAGCTTTATATGAAGAAGTAAAAGGATTCCTTGAAGCTAAGGGATATAATATTTTATCAAAAAGATTAACTGATGAAAGTATTCAACTTTTCGTTCAAACAAATGAAGGTCTAGAAGAGTTACTAATAGATGATGAACTTTTTGCCTCACCATATTTTAGTGAAGCTACTTATATTTATAACAAATTAGTAGAAAGAGATTTAACTGTATTTGAAGGAAGAGATTTAGTAGAAATACTTGATGAAATAGAAACTTTAGCTAAAAAAGGTGCATATATCCAAAGATATAAAGGTCTTGGAGAAATGAATCCAGAGCAACTTTGGGAAACAACAATGACACCAGAAGCAAGAAGACTTCTAAGAGTTACTATTGATGATGCAACAATTGCATCTGATACTTTCACACTGTTTATGGGTGATGAAGTAGAGCCAAGAAGAAACTATATCGAGGAACATGCAAAAGACGTAGAACATCTAGACGTTTAAAAGTTTATCTTTTATTCATACTCTGCGTTAAAGCGCAAAATTTACTCAGTCACTTACGACTGAGTAAGCTCCCTCCCAAATTTTACCCTTTGCCTTGATTATAAATAAAATATAAACTTTTAATAATTTATTTTAGGTATATTATTATTTGTTAAGTTTTAGAGCAACTTTCATATAATAAACATTAACTAATTAGTAATTGGAGTAAGTATGGAAACAATGGGATTTCTTGGTAGACTAGCAAATGAAATTGATAATAATCTTTACATTAATTCGGATAATTATATTTTAGATGATAAAACAAATAGGCATGGCATTTTACATGGAGCATATTCTGATGAAGATTATGGTACACCAATAAATTTTTATAAATCAATTGCGTCAGTAGATTTTCTTTGTTTTATTTCTTCTTTACGAGCACCTATTTCATTCTTTGCACCTGAGCCAACAGAACACTCGAAAATGTTAGCTAATTATTATCAAATTTGTAAACAAGTTAGTAATATTAAACCAAAAGCAACTAATAAGAAAATATAACATTATCCATGTATCTTATTATCCTTAAAATATATATGTGATACACTCTCAAATATGAAAAACTTAAAATACTTAGAACACTATCCTAAAGATATAATCTTGCAAATACAAAAGCTAATAGATAATAAAAAGCTTGATAAGTATTTGTTAAATAAATACAAAACTTCTCATGATTATAAAAATGATAAAGCCCTTTACTCTTATGCTATGGATTTTAAAAATAGTTATTTGAAAAAGTCACTTCCTCTTAGTAAGGTGATTTATGATGGGAAGATAAATGTTATCAATGATGCTTTGGGTTTGCATACTATTATTTCTCGGGTTCAAGGTGGGAAGCTTAAGAGTAAAAATGAGATACGAATAGGAACTTTGTTTAAAAATGTTCCAGAAGAGTTTCTTAGGATGATTGTAGTGCATGAATTAGCTCATTTAAAGGAAAAGGAACATGATAAGGCCTTTTATAGTTTATGTTGCTTTATGGAGCCTCATTATCATCAATATGAATTTGACTTAAGAGTTTATCTTACATATATGGATTTATATGGGAAACTTTATTAATATATAACAATCTGCAATAAAATCAATCCACTTTAAAAATTTATCTTATACTTCTACAAATCATATGATTAATGTCCCTTTTAAATGGGATATTTAAAAGGAATAATAAAATGAATATATGTGGAATAGAACTAAAAGCAAATCAAACAATTTTGGTAGTTCAGATTGATGGCGAATATAAAGATTTAAAAACTAAAAAGATTACCCTTGAAGATGATGAAAAACAAGAGTCAATAAGAAGCTATTGTAATGACTTATTAGTGTTTTTGACCGAAAATGATATTGAACAAGTCTATATTAAAAAAAGAGCAAAAAAAGGAAACTTTTCAGGTGGTGCAGTTACTTTTAAAATGGAGAGTTTAATTCAATTAAATCCAAAATGTAAAGTGGATTTGGTATCAGCACAAGCTATGGGAAGTTATGAAAGAAAAAACAGTATTGAGTATCCAGAATCTTTGAATAAATATCAAGAACAAGCTTATTTAGCAATTTTAAGTTCTAAGTAAAAATGGCTTACAAAAATGTAAGTTAAATAAAATAAAATTTTTAAAAATGTCAAAATTATGTAAATTTTTTTGATAAATAGCTCATTTTGTGTTAATTATTTGTTTATTTTTTTAAAGCAAATGAATCTTCTCTAATAAGAAGTATCCCAAAAAAGGTTCTTCTCTTCTATTTGTACTTATATAAGAACAAGTCCTTATATAAGTATAATTTAAGCTTTAACATATAATACTTAAGTTTATTAAACAGTAGTTTAAAATAATATAAGAAATTTAAACTCAGTTTTTTAAAGTATATAACAAAGGGGAAAAAATGTTTAAAAAATTAGTAAAGCTATCTTTAGCTATAGCAATGTTTGGTACATTCTTACAAGGGGCAAGTACATTTACTTTAAAACTACAATCTGCAGATCCATCAGGGTCTATTAATTTTAAG
Organism: Arcobacter sp. F2176; assembly: GCF_004116465.1. Classification (NCBI taxonomy): domain Bacteria; kingdom Pseudomonadati; phylum Campylobacterota; class Epsilonproteobacteria; order Campylobacterales; family Arcobacteraceae; genus Arcobacter; species Arcobacter sp. F2176. The sequence goes on along the minus strand of NZ_PDJV01000005.1, from coordinate 166,526 downwards.
TTACAAGAGAAGTGGGCAAAAACTGTTGCTACAATGACTAATTCTGATATTAATATAGAAGTTTTACCAGTAAATAGTATTGTAAAATATACTGAAACCTTAGATGCTATTGGCGCTGGGGTTCTCGATGGAGAAATTTCTTCAATTGCATATTTTTCTGGTAAAGATCCAGCATTTGCTTTAATGGGAAATACTGTTGGTGCATGGAGTGATCCAAATGATTTAATTTTGTTTATGGAATATGGAGGAGGAAATGAATTTATGAATAAATTGATGAATCCTTATGGTGTAACATTTGTTTCTGCTATGACAAATGGTTTAGAATCATTGGTTGCAAAAAAACCAATAAGAAGTGTTGCAGAGTTAAAAGGTTTGAAAATGAGAGCACCTGAGGGTCTTGTTCAAGCAGTATTTAAAGCAGCAGGTGCAGCGCCTGTAAATTTACCATATAGTGAAGTATTTACTTCATTAGATAAAGGGGTTATAGAAGCAGCGGATGCATCTACTTTAGCTGTAAATGCTCAAGCAGGACTTAATAAAATTGCTAAATTTCCTATATTCCCAGGTTTTCATTCTATTCCTTTAATGGATCTTTCTATTAATACTAAAACTTGGAATAAAATGCCAAAAAATTATCAAGAGATAATTAAAGTTTCTTTTAGAGATTATGTGAGACAAATTATTTCTACAATAAAACTTTCTGATAAAGCAGAAGCTGCAAGAGCAACAGAAACTAAAGATTATACTATTGTAACTTGGCCAGAATCAGAAAAAATAAAATTTAGAAGAATTGCACAAGGTGAGTGGGAAAAAATGTCTACACAATCTCCTAATGCAAAAGAAGCTTATGATCTTATTACTAAGTTTTTAAAAGATAATGGAATGATTTAATGGAAAATACTGAGCTGAAATATAATAAACTTGACCGATTAATAATTTTAATCGGTCGAAAGATTTGTATTTTTTATATAGTTTGTTTTATCATTATTTGTTATGAGGTTTTTTCTCGATATGTACTTAATTCACCTACTTCTTGGGTTCAAGAAACAACAACTTTGATTGCAGGTATTTTATTTATTTGGGGAGGATTACACTCTTTAACAATTGATAGACATATAAAAATAACTATTTTATATGATATGCTATCAAAAAAATACAAGTATTATGTTGATATTTTAATCTCAACATTATTGATAATTTGTTTAGTATTTATGAACTATTCAGCTTTTTTACTTTTCAAAAGTTCTTGGTTTAAGCCATGGGGTGCTTTTTATATGGAAACTTCGGGTTCTGCATGGAATCCACCTTTTCCAGCAATATCAAAACTTGTTTTATTTTTGGTTTTAATATTGATGCTTATACAAGTACTTGTTAAATTTATTTCTATACTTAGGAGAAAATAATGTTTGAATTACTTAATATTTCTTCTATGGGAATAGAAGCTGGTAGTTTATTGATGCTAGGAATGATAATTGGATTATTGATTCTTGGCTTACCGTTGGCATTTATAACTGCCTTGGTTGCTGGATTCTTTTTACTTTTTTGGATTGGACCTCAAGCTTCAAGTTTAATATCAACAAGAGTTTATGCCTTTGTTACATCTTATGCCTTTGTGTCCGTGCCCATGTTTGTATTGATGGCCGCCATACTTGATGGGTCAAATATATCAAGGGACTTATTTGCTGCTATGAAATCTTTTAGTGGTAATATAAGAGGAAGTGTTGCTATACAAACTATAGTTCTAGCAGTTTTTTTAGCTGCAATGTCTGGAATTATAGGTGGTGAAACAATTTTATTAGGAATGATTGCTCTGCCTCAAATGTTAAAAATGGGTTATGATAAAAAACTTGCAATTGGGGTTGTTGTATCTGGTGGTGCTTTAGGAACCATGGTTCCTCCATCTATTGTATTGATAATTTTTGGTTTAACAGCAAATGTTTCAATTTCAGATTTGTTTACAGCATCATTTTTACCGGCTTTAATGCTTGCAGGATTTTATATAGCGTATGTATTAATAAGAGGATATTTAAATCCAAGTATGGTTCCTGAATCAGTACAAGAATATGTTCCTTGGAGTGAGAAGATTAAGTCTTTAAAAAAAGTTATTCTACCATTATTGGTTGCAGCAAGTGTTTTAGGAAGTATTTATATGGGTATAGCATCAGTTACAGAATCTTCTGCTATTGGTGTATTGGGTATTACTCTTTCTGTTTATTTAAGAAAAGAACTTACTTGGAAATTGATGGTTGATAGTGCTTATAAAACGCTAGAAACTTGCGGTACTATTATTTGGATAGGAATAGGAGCTACTTTATTAGTAGGTGTATTTAATCTTATGGGTGGAATTGAGTTTGTTAAAGGTGTAATATTAGCACATGGAAGTGGTTCTCCTATTTATATAATATTTTTAATGATGGTAATTCTATTTTTCTTAGGTATGTTTTTGGATTGGGTTGGAATTGTTTTATTAACAATACCTATTTTTATGCCAATTGTTATTGCCTTAGGTTATGACCCTGTTTGGTTTGGTGTGTTGTTTGCTTTAAATATGCAAATAGCATTTTTATCCCCTCCATTTGGAACGGGTGTATTTATTTTAAAAACTGTTGCTCCGCCAGATGTATCATTAGGTGATATATTTAAAGCTGTAATGCCTTTTATAATGTTACAGGCTTTAGCAATTGTTGTATTAATTGTATTTCCAGAAATTGCATTATGGTGGAAATAAAAATATAAATTTTATTTGTAATTATTTGAATATATAAAAGTTAATAAGGAGAAAATTATGTCAGAAAAAAGAGTTTATGAAATGTATATTAATGGAGAGTTTGTTTCTAATAAAGGTGAAACAACTCCCGTAATTAATCCTTCAACAAAAGAGATTATTTCTTATATCCCAAAAGGAAATGCAGAAGATGCAAAAGTTGCAATTGATGCAGCGCACAATGCACAAGATTCATGGGGAAAATTACCAGCAGTAGAGCGTGGTAATTATCTTAGAAAGATTGCACAAAAAATTAGAGAAAATAGTGATATGCTTGCAAAAACTATCACTGAAGAACAAGGTAAAGTATTAGGTTTAGCAGAAGTTGAAGTTAATTTTACTGCTGATTATTTGGATTATATGGCAGAATGGGCGAGAAGATATGAAGGTGAAATAATCCAAAGTGATAGACCAAATGAAAATATCTTTTTATTTAAATTACCAATAGGAGTAGCAACTGGTGTCTTACCTTGGAATTTCCCATTTTTCTTAATTGCAAGAAAATTAGCTCCTGCACTTTTAACAGGTAATACTATTGTTATAAAACCAAGTGGTGAAACTCCAAACAATGCCTTTGAATTTGCAAAATTAGTTGATGAAATAGATCTTCCAAAAGGTGTATTTAACTTAGTTTCTGGATCTGGTTCAACTGTTGGAAATGAACTTGCAGCAAATGAAAAAGTAGGAATCGTAAGTTTTACAGGAAGTGTTCCAACAGGTGTTAAAATCATGGAAGCAGCTTCTAAAAATGTAACAAAAGTATCTTTAGAATTAGGTGGAAAAGCACCTGCGATTGTTATGGCAGATGCTAATCTTGATATAGCAGTTGAAGCTATCAAGAATTCAAGAGTTACAAATAATGGACAAGTTTGTAATTGTGCTGAAAGAGTTTATGTACATAAAAGTATTGCAAAAGAGTTTGCTGACAGAATCACAAAATCTATGGCTGCTTTAACTTGTGGAAATCCTTTAACAGAACAAGTTGACATGGGACCACTTATTAATGAAGATGCTATTACTCATGTTCAAAAATTAGTAGATTCAGCAGTTGCAGCAGGAGCTTCTATTACAACTGGTGGTAAAAGATGCGATAGGGATGACGGATACTTCTATGAGCCAACAGTAGTAATTGATGTAAAACAAGATATGGATATTATCAAAGAAGAGATTTTTGGACCAGTACTTCCAATCGTAACATTTGATACACTTGATGAAGCTATTGCTTTAGCAAATGATAGTGAGTTTGGATTAACTTCATCAATCTATACACAAAACCTTGATATAGCTATGAGAGCTTGCAAAGAGATAAAATGTGGTGAAACATATATCAATAGAGAAAACTTTGAAGCAATGCAAGGTTTCCACGCTGGATGGAAAAAATCTGGTATTGGTGGAGCTGATGGTAAACATGGTTTAGAAGAATTCTTACAAACTAAAGTTGTATATTTACAATACGATTTAAATAAACAATAATCTATCTATAAAAATAAGTTACCTTTTAAGGTAACTTATTTAAAACTACAAATTCTATAAAAACTATTACAATTAATTATTTCATTTTTATATAAAGTATTTAGATTTATTTTTTTGAAGAGTTATGTGAGATAAGAAATTATCTCACATAGTTAAGAGTTAAGCTTCTTTTTTCACTTCTACTAGATTTTCTCTATTTAAAGTAACACCAAACCCTGGTTTATCAGAAACTTTTAGTCTCCCATTTACTGGAACTGGCTCATCTAATAGTAGTGGATAATATTGTGGTAAAACTTTATCAGCTTTTGGTGCCATCATTAAACACTCAGTAAAAGGTGAAGATAGTTTAGTAATAACATAATGGTGGCTATAAACACCACTTCCATGTGGAATAACTAACTTCCCTGCTGCTTCAGCTAGATTACCTATTTTGATTAGTTCAGTCATACCACCACACCAACCAACATCTGGTTGTAAGATATCAAGGTCACACATTTCAATTAACATTTTGAAACCATATTTAGTAGCTTCATGTTCTCCACCTGTTACCATCATAGTATTACCAGCTGCTTTTTTTAAGTCTCTATAAGCCCAATAATCATCAGGATTAAAACACTCTTCAATCCATTTCATACCTAATTTTTCAGATTCATGCATAAGTTTTTTTGCATATGGAAGATCTAGTGACATCCAACAATCCCACATTAGCATAAAATCATCACCAACAGCTTCTCTCATTTTTCTTGCATATTCTATGTTTTTTCTTAATCCCTCTTCCCCATCAGCTGGACCATATACTAGTGGCATCTTTCCACCAATAAATCCCATCTCTTTTGCTAAATCTGGTCTAGGACCTGTGGCATAAAATTCTAATTCATCTCTAACTTTTCCACCAATCATAGAATAAACAGGTTCATTTCTAATTTTACCTAGTAAATCCCAAAGGGCAAGGTCTACAGCAGAAATAGCATTCATTACGATACCTTTTCTACCATAATAAAGTGTTCCTCTGTACATTTGTTCCCACATCTTTTCGATGTCTGAGGGATTTTGACCTACAATAAATCTATCTATATGATTCATTACTAGCCATGCAGCTGGGTAACCACCAGTTGAGATACCAAAACCTACATTTCCAGTATTGTCTTCAACTTCTACTACAATAGTTTTAAGGGCATTAATTCCAAAGCTTGTTCTTGTTTGTTTATATTCAGGAAAAAGGCTCATAGGAGTTGATATTTGATTAACAATCCAATGCTCTTCACCTTGGTCGTGGTAATCAGCACCACCACCGCTTACTACATAAGCTCGGATACTTTTAATTGTTCTTTTTGACATTTCCATAATTTACCTTTTAATTATAAGATATTAAGTTTTTGCAAGTCATTTTTAAGTGCTTTCTTTTTCTCTTCACTTAAAGAATATGCTGGTAATTTTTCATATTTATCTTCTTTTAGTACTCTAAAATATACAGCTTGTTTACAAGCTTGTAAAAGAGGTTGGCTATATGTATAAACTTTCATTGCACTATTCATTTTATCAAAGTACTCTTTTGTAAGTTCTTCATTTCCTTCATTAAAATATTTATATGTATTTACAGTAAATTCAGGTGCAAAGTTTACAGTAGCATTGATAAATCCATCAACACCTAGTTTTAAGGCTTCTATTGCTTGGCTTTCAAAGGCACAAAAAACAGAAAAATCTTTTTTCTCATCTTTTATTTTTAACATTTTTTCAATATGTTTTATATCTTCAACAGTCTCTTTTATCCCTGCTAAATTATTATTATTTAAGGCTATTCTTCTTACAACATCATAAGTAAAATCAAATCCACTCAATGTTGGGAAATTGTAAATAAGCACATTTTTAGATGTTCTATTACATATTTCACTATAGTATTTTACAATTGTATCTTCATCATAAACAACAAAATAAGGGTTAATAACTAACAATGCTTCTACATCTTTATCTTCTAAATAGTCTATAAATTTAAATGCTTTACTTGAATTTGTTTCTCCAACCCCTACTATAACTTTTATTCTATTTTTTGTATGTGCTAATATATTTTCAACTAAAAATTTCTTTTCTTCAAATGAAAGTGAAAAAAACTCCCCCGTTGTACCTAAAATAGCTACCCCATCTACGCCTTTTTCAATTAAAAAATCTATGTGTTTTTTTATAGAATCAATATCTATTGTTGAATCTTCATTAAATACAGTTATTAAAGGTGGAAATACCCCTTGAATTTTACCCATAAACCTCTCCTTAGTTTTTATATAGTACTTATATAAGTATAAGAACTTATATAGGTTTAGATAAGTTTAATGTTTTTTTTGTATTTTGTCAAGGTAAAATTCTTAGAATTTTTAAATTCTTAGCTTTATATTTTAATATGATATAATATTTTTCTTACGCAATTTTAATGAGTTTTATATGGAGAAATATTGAAGGCACTACATTCGACAACTTCAAGAATCATCAATATTCTTGAGTTAATTTCTAATAACAAAGAAGGTTATACCTTAACTGAAATTTCTAAGCTTTTGGACATACCAAAAACGAGTTTATCACCTATACTTAAAACACTAGTTTATTATAATTATCTAGCTTATAATGAGATAACATTAAAGTATTCTATTTATATTGGAATATTAAGTGTATCTTCTTCTGTAAATAAAAATAATGCAATTGTGAAGTTTATAAAAGAAGAGATGAATAGAATTGTTGCAAGCTGTAATGAAATCTGTCAACTAGGGGTTCTTAATAAGCATGAAGTATTATATGTAGAAAAAGTAAATGCTTCTAATCCCATTCAATTAGCAACTTCAGTAGGTGTACAATTCCCCGCAAATTGTAGTGCACTTGGAAAAGCATTACTTTTCAAGCATTCATTTAAAGAGTTGGAAAATGTCTTTCCAGGTGAACTTGAAAGAAGAACAGAAAACACGATTACCTCAATTAAAGACTTGTATGAAGATATTATAAAAATAGACCAAAATGGATATGCAACAGAGAGAGAAGAAGGAATGAAAGAAGTTGAGTGTATTGCGGTTCCTATTATCAAAGATAATCTTGTTTTAGCAGCTATTAGTGTATCTATACCTTTATTTAGAAGTTCTCAAAAGAAAAAAGACAAAGTAATTGACTTATTGACTGAAAGTAGAAAAAAAGTAGAAAAGTATATTTCAAATATGAATGTAAAATCTATTTTTGACTAAAGTCTATTTTATTTAAAATAGACTTATCAAAATTGCAAAACCTAATACAAAAAGAATCACTCCTGAGATCTTCTCTATTTTATTTGAGTATTTTTGTATTAGAACTCTATTATTTTTTGAATTGATTAAATATACGATAAAAATATCCCAAAATAAAACTACAAAAAACATCCAAAAGGCATAAATTATCTGAAAATCCAAGGGTATTTTATGCGTGCTTGAAATAGAAAACATAGTGAAATAAAATATTGAATTTTTCGGATTTAATATTGCTGATAAAAATCCTTTTAGAAAGTTTTTTAATAACTCTTTTGTTCTTTTGATATTTTTATCATTTTTAAATAACTCCCTTTGTTTTGAAAATATCAAGTGATAAGATAAGTATAATAAATATAGAGCACCTACTAGTTTTATACTTATAAAAAGTATTTGATTATTTTGAATAAGTAAAATTCCAAAAAGAGCAAATAAAATATAAAGTCCATTTGCAAAAGCAATACCAAAAGCTGTAAGAATACCTGCTGTTTTTCCATTTTTTGAAGAGCTTGAAACTAATATAAAAAAATCAGCACCAGGACTTAGAAGTGCAATAAAGTGTGCAAGTGCTAGGGGAATAAAACCTTGTATAAAAATATCTATATTCATAAACTTCCTTTTTAGAAGTCTATACAAATAAAAAATATTTTTATTGTACGAAGTTGTCCTGATACTCTTTTGGAGTTAAGGCTACGATTTTTAAAAAGTTTCTATGCAAATGGCTTTGGTCATAAAAGCCACACTCTAAAGCAGTCTCTACTATACTTATGCCTTTTTTTAGTAGTACCTTCGCATACTCAATTTTTAGATTGATAAAATATGAATATACAGATATTCCTAACTCTTTTTTAAAAAGTTTGATAATATAAAATGTAGAAAGATTAAACTTTTTTGATAGTTCATCTAAAGATATATTCTCACTAATATTTTTATTTAGATATTCCATAATATCTTTTACTTTTGTTTTATAACTCTCTTTTGAGTCTATTTTAAAATCACAATGATTTAAGTATAAATTTGAAATAAATTCCAATAATAAAACCTCTTTTTCTAAATAGAGTTCAGAAGAAAAAATCACTTCACATAATTTAATAAAATCTTCATACTCTTTTTTATTTTCAAGAAATTCTTTAGAAAAAGGAACAAAAGAGTTTAAAGCTGGATTTAACTCTTTTTGTATTTTAAACAGCCATTGTTTTTTTATATAAAGCATATAATAACTTGTCTCTTCACTAGTGATATTATTACAAGAGTGAATTATATTTGGATTTACTATTGCTAAACTATTTTTTGCAATTATATATTTATTGTTTTTATTTGTATATTCTCTTTTTCCACTAACTAAAGCACCTATTGATAAATCATCGTGCAAGTGCTCTTTATAGTTTAATTTGGTCTTAGAGTATCTTAGTTCAATATAAGGAATTTTTTCATCTATAAAAAATTGGGTTTTGTTCATTTTAAATTATTTTATCAATCCAATCTCTTTGAAATATTTTTTAGCACCAGTATGTAATGGAGCAGATAATCCTTCTAAAAAAGATTTTTTGGTAATAGGTGTAAGTGCTAGATGGGCTTTTTTAAATTCATTAAAGTTTTCCATAATCTGTTTTACTACGGTATAAACAGCTTTATCGCTCATCGTAGAATTTGCAACTAATACAGCCTTTACAGCAAAAGTTGGTATCTCTTTTGGGTTACCCCTATAAATACCACCTGGAATATCAGTTTTTGTGAAGTATGGATGTTCTTTAACAAACTTATCAACTTTTGCTCCTGTGATTGGGACAATTATAGTATCTGTAGAGTTTGAGGCATCTTTAATATTCGCTGTTGGATGACCGACCATATAAAAGTATCCATCAAGTTTATTATCCCTTAGGGCATCTGGCATTGCTGAAGATTTTAGATTACCAACATATGATAAATCAGATGTTTCTATATTTAAAGTTTTAAATAAAGCTAATGCAGTGGCTTCAGTGCCTGAGCCTAGATTTCCTATATTTATTCTTTTACCTTTTATATCCGTAATGCCATTTATATTTGCATCTTTTCTTGTAACTAAAGTAAATGATTCAGGATAAATAGCAAGTACTGATCTTAATTTAGGAAATTCTTCACCCTTAAATTTCCCTATACCTTTTGATGCTTGATAAACAATATCTGATTGAACAATTGCAAAATCCAACTCACCACTTTTTATTGCTTTTACATTAAAAACAGAACCACCTGTTGATTCAATAGAACATCTAATATTTGTTTTTTCTTTTGCTTTATTTACAAACTTACAGATTTTCCCACCAGTTGGATAATATGTTCCAGTTACTCCACCTGTACCTATTGTAATAAATTGTGTAGCAAATAAAAAAGTAGGTATAGAACCTAAAAATACCAATAATATAAATTTTTTCATAATAACTCTTCTGATTGTTCTTTGTTTTTATTATACACATAAAAGCTACAAAATAGGTAAAAATATTTTATTTATCTTTTTTATATATAGATATTAATATTCCCAAAAGTATCAATATTGTAGAGATTATCAAAGTAGAAGTTATCTTTTCATTTAAGAATAATACTCCTAAAAATATAGCAAGTGGGGGTATTAAAAGTTGTAAAATCCCAGAAGTTATAATTTTCATATTTGGAAGTAAGTAGTACCATAAAAGATAGCCAATAGAAGAAGTTATTCCTCCTGATATAAATGCTAAAGTTATCCCATAACTTGAAAGCTTTACATTATGAACAAATAATGCAAAAAATATAATCGCAAAAAAAAGAGATTTTGTAAAGTTATCGGTTGTATTTAGTGTAGCATTTGATGATTTCTTTCCAAAGATTGTATAAAGTCCCCACGCAACACCCGATATCATCATCAAAATAGAGTGATAAAGTGATACTTCAAAACCTTCACTTGGATATAATAAGTAAATCAATCCTACAAAAGCTAAACTTATTCCTAAAGCTTTCCTAATATCAATACGCTCCTTTTTTATCAAGGCTGTAATTATAATAGTCAGTTGTACCATTGCAAAAAGTATTAAAGCTCCAAGTCCCGCATCTAAATTTATATAAGCATAAGAAAAACAAATAGCATATAAAAAAAGTAAAAAGGAAGTATGCCAATTTTTATTTAGGCTTAAATTTAGTTTTTTTTCTTTAAAAGACAAAATAATTAATAAAGTCAAAGCTCCAAAAAAAAGCCTAAAAAATGTAAAAGAGTAAGGGTCAATTGAGTTATTTATTAATGCAGCTCTTGCTAAAACTGAGCTTGTTGCAAAGAAAAACAGAGTAAGAGAAACAAGCAAAACAAGTTTTATATTCATCATTTTATTTAAACTCTGGATTATTTTTAAGAAACTCTTCTACTTTGTCTGTATGAGCGTAGATTTTTCCTGTTCTTCTCATATATGAGTTTACTATGTGATAACCATGATTTAATGATGCGGCAATTGACCCTCCTGTATTAAAAGCGATATCTCCTGCAACATACAAAAAAAGTATATTTGTCATGTAGTGTTCATTGTAAATTGGTTTATTTTCACTATCTAATTTTATTCCACAATTTTTTAGAAAATCTATTGGACTAGTTCCTCCAATGGCATATATTATCCTATCAAACAAAGTAAAATATCCATCATCAAAATTAACTTTTATTTTACCCTTTTCATTTTCTAATGAGATAATATTTGTATTTAGTCTAAGTCTTAATTTCTCTTGTCCATTATAGGTTCTTAAAATCTCTTCATTTTCTGGATTTAATCTTGTAAATTGTGCTTTTCTATAAACAAGTGTTACATTGTTATTTTCATCAGCTAATTCATATGCATACTCAGCAGCACTATTCCCACCACCTACTACTAATATTTTCTCCCCTTCACTACAGCCGTCAAGATTAAAATTTACCTTTGCTTTTATAGAAGGGGGAATTCTATAATCTGGCTTATTTGGTTTACCCATTTTACCAATTGCAACTACGACAGCTTTTGATTTGAAACTTTGACTTCCTGTACTAATTAAAAACTCATCTTCTTTTTCATTTTTAATTATTGATTCAACTTCTGTATTAAATAAAGTATCAATCTTATCAAGGTCAAGAAGTTTGTCAAAAAAATCCAAGGTTGACTCTTTAGTTCCATCCATAAAGGGAATATTCCCTTCTATTTGCACACTTTTACCTTTCCAATCTTTATCAACTCTTTTATTTTCTTTATAGAATTTTCTAATAGTACTTGAGTGATTATCAGCTTTATCTATAAGTATGATATTTTGGATACCATGAACTGCAGCTTCAAGTGCTGTAGCAATTCCCCCTGGTCCTCCACCAATAATAGCTATGTCATAATTATCTGTTTTCATAATAAAGCTCCATAAAATAAGTTTTTCTAATAATATAATATAATAACATGAAATGATAGTAGTATAACATTTGTAAGAATACTTTTGATAAAATCATATACTTATATTATTTAAAGAAATTTTTAAACAAAAGGCAAGAAACAATGAAATATGGTGAAAAAGAGATAGTAGAATTTGATATTAACAAAGAAGAGAATTTTTGGCCAAACAAAAATGATAAAAATTATGTAATAAATATAGAATTGCCAGAATTCATGGCAAAATGTCCAAGAAGTGGTTATCCTGATTTTGCAACAATTTTTATACATTACACTCCAAATAAAAAAGTTATAGAACTTAAGGCCTTAAAATTATATATAAATTCATTTATGCTTAGAGAAGTTTCTCATGAAAATGGAGCAAATGAGATTTTTGATACTTTAATGGAAAAATTAGAACCTAAATGGTTAAAAGTAATTGCAGATTTCAAACCTCGTGGAAATGTTCATACGGTTATTGAAATAGACTCAGCTAAATTATAAGTTGTGACCTTGGAAAGATTAGTAACTACAGCACAAGCGGCAGAGATACTTGGTATATCTTTACAAGGTGTTCACTATAGAATAAAAAGTAATCAACTAAAGTCAATAAAACAATCTGGAAAAACCTATGTTTACCTTTGGGATGATAATAGTAAAAAAGAGGGTTATTCAACTTCTATTGAAGAAGTAGCCCAAAGAAAAGAAGAAGAAAAAATCTATATCCAAAAAGTAATAGAAACAAAAGATGAACAAATTCTTCTTTTGAAAAAGTCAGTAAAATGGCTACGAAGACAGTACCAAGAAGAGATTGAAAGACTAGAAAAAAATCAAGATAAGATTATAAGCGTATTTGATTCAGAGATAAAACTTCTACAAAGTGCCTTTAATGAAATGCGTGCAATTTATAAACCACAATTAAAACCCTTGAGTCCAAAGAAGAAGTTTATTTCTCTGATAGACTTTACAGCTTTGATGAAAACTTATAAAAAAAGTGATAAAGAGATAAAAATTTTGATTTTAAAAGCTATTAAAAATGGGGATAAAAGATTTATTTATAATAAACATACAAAAAAAGTTTTGATTTTAGATGAAGATTTTTCGGATTTTAAGTAAGAAAGAAGTGCTAAGCACTCCTCTCCAGATACCTAAACACACCATAAAAGAAGGTGCCTTGCTATGTTCCCATCCTGGGGCGTTGTCTTCAGATATGATTGTAAAGGTCTAAAGAAGAGCACAAAAAGTACTTTATACTCTTTGTGCTTCTCTTTAAGGGTTGTAATCTTATCCTAATAAACTTAAAATTCTTATAAATTGAAAACTTGACTTTTAATTATAGAAGAGTACAATTCTATCCTTATTTTAAAAAAAAGTGATAATTTGACTAAAAATTTTAATCTCATAGGAATATTTTCCTTAATCTTTGCAATGTTTATTTGGGGTAGCTCTTTTATCGCATTAAAAATAGCGATGCAAGATTTAGGAGAGTTTACAGTTCTATTTTTTAGAATGTTGATAGCTTCTTTGTGTTTTGTTTATTTTATAAAAAGATTTTCAAAATATAGTTTTGAAAAAAGTGATATAAAATATATGCTTTTATTATGTATTTTTGAACCCTCATTATATTTTATCTTTGAAATTAAAGCTTTAACTTATACTTCTGTATCTCAAGCTGGAATGATTACCTCTTTGATGCCTATTATTACTGCAATGGGAGCTGGTTATTTTCTTAAAGAGCTTGTTTCAAGACAACTTTTATTTGGTTCTGTAATAGCAATGATTGGAGCTATTTGGTTAAGTGTACAAGGTAGTGTAACTTTTGGTGCACCAAATCCTATGCTTGGCAATTTTTTAGAGTTGTGTGCTATGGCTTGTGGGGCAGCTTATACAATACTTGCTAGACATTTAATAGAAAAATATCCTGCTCTTTTTATAACTGCAATTCAAGCGTTTGCAGGAGCTATTTTCTTTTTTCCTTTTTTTATATATGAATATATGACGCGAGATATAGTTTTTACTCAAAATTCTGTTATATCTTTAGTTTATTTAGGTGTTGTAGTTACTTTGGCTGGTTATGGCTTATATAATTATGCCTTGACTAAAATTGAAGCTTCAAAGGCGGCAATGTACATAAATCTAATTCCTATCTTTACAATGATTTTGGCATTTTTTATATTAAAAGAAAAATTGAGTATTGAAGAGTTGATTGCTAGTGTTACAATTTTAAGTGGAGTTATAATATCTCAAATCCCTGTTAAAAGATTTAGAAGAAAAAGAAAAATAGTTTGATTTATCTAACTCTTTTTTTCTCAAGTTTTGTTTCTGCAACATTTTTTCCAATGGTTAGTGAAGCAGTTCTTGTCTATGATATTTTACAAGGGTATAATTTAACTCTTTTGCTTTTTGTAGCAACTTTAGGTAATAGTTTAGGCTCATGTGTAAATTATTTTCTTGGGTTAAAAGGTGAAGAGTATTTAGAAAATAAAAAGTATATCCCTAAAAAGAGTATAGATAGGGCAAAATTTTTTTTTGATAAATATGGAGGCTGGTCACTACTTCTATCTTGGATGCCAATTATTGGTGATCCTATTACTTTAATAGCTGGTGTTTTAAAATACAAATTCACATATTTTTTTGCTTTAGTAATAGTTGCTAAATTTGTAAGATATGCAGTATTGGCATATCTTACTTTATTGTATTAGATTATATTTATATTATAAGCTTTAAATTGAGCAAAAATATTATCATTTATTTTAATTCCAAGATTTTTATAACTTGAATTTGTAATTTTTGCATCTATTAAATCTTTTTCTCCACATCTAATACTCAAAAAAGTATTAATTCCATCATCATTAATCTTTTCAACTATTCCTTTTAAAGAGTTTCTTGCACTATTTGAGTTTATACCTTTTGTAATTACTATTGAGCTTGTTTCAATTAAGAGTTTTACAGATTTATTAAGAGTTAATTCTCTTTTTTCTAAAAATTCTGTGCTAACTATTGTTATTAGCTTTTGTTCTGAAGCTAAGGTAATCTCTATTTCACAAGTTTCATTTTTCGATAATATACTAGTGATTTTACCTTCAAGTTTTGAAAAAACCGGTTTTTCATTTTTTAGATTTATAACAAGATTATCAAAAAGATTACTCATATTTTTTAAATAAGTTTCGTGAAGATTCATTAACTCATCGTATGCACTTATAATCTCTTTTGCATAAGTGGTTATAACTGTACCTCCACCCCCAACACCACCAGTTACTTTTGTGACTAAAGGTTCTTGCGAAAGTTTGTTCATAATATCTACACTATCCCATGCTGCTTTATAGCTCATCTTCATTTGTTTTGCAGCTTTTGAAATAGAACCATATATTTGGATATTTTTTAAAAGTTCTACTCTTCCTTTACCTATAAAGCCTTTTTCATCTTTATTTACCCAAAAATTGCCATTAATATTAAATTTATTTTCCATAAATGAAATATAACCTAATGAAATATAATTGTCAATATTTTATAATATAAATAAATGAATAAAAAATAAACAGAAATTAATTCCTTATATATAAAAAAAAGGTAATATATAAAATTTATAATTTATTTTAAGGCTTATAATGGGGAAAATACCTAAAAATATTTTTTTAATAATTTTTTTTACATCATATCTATTTGCTTCAACTTCACAGAAAGAACTTTCTTTGAGTTTTAAAGAAAAAGAGTGGATAAAAAATAACCCAAATGTTGATATTGCTATATCAATGCGTTTCCCTCCTTTTTCTTATATTGAAAATGGCAATTCAAAAGGTCTAGTTATCGATATTCTTCAAAGAATTGAAAATTTATCAGGTTTAACTTTTAAGATAAATGCATTACCTTGGTCCGAAGCTTTGAACAGTTTTAAGAACAAAGATGTAAAGATTATCTGTAATATATCTTATACTAAAAAGAGGGAATCTTTTACTTTATTTTCAAAGCCTTATTATGAAATACCTAATTTTATTTTTGGATTAAAAGATAATGAAAGCTATAAGGGAGCGGATAGTTTAAAGGGAAAAACTTTAGCTGTGACTAAAGGTATTTTTTATATTAATGATATAAAAAAACAAGGAATAAATGTCTTAGAATTTGATACGGCATTAGAAAAAATCAAAGCAGTTATTGAAGGAAAAGCAGATTATTTTGTATCTTCTTATACAAAAGGAGAAAAAGCAATTAAAGATAATTCATTTACAAATTTAAAAGTAATAGATGAGTTTACAAAAATCAAAAAAGAGGATTTAAGATTTGGAGTTAATGTAGATAATCCTATTTTAAACTCTATAATAGAAAAAGCCTTAGATAAAATTTCCACTCAAGAGTTAAACTCAATAGCGGATAAATGGATTATATTTGATAAAGATAATGCTGATTATAAATATGTTAAGTTTACTGAAGAAGAAATAAAATATATTAAGAGTAATCCTAATATAAAATATAGTGAAATAAATTGGATGCCTTTGTCTATTATTGAAAATAATGAGATGCAAGGTATTATAGGAGACTTTCTTAAAATAATAAGTGTTAGATCAGGTCTTAAGTTTCAATTTGTTCCTTCAAGGTCTTGGAAAGATGTTTTGGATAAATTTAATGAAGGAGAAATAGATTTAATTCCTTCTGTTACTTCAAGTTCAGAAAAAGAGTCCTTGGGGCTTGTTTCTAAAATGTATTCAAAGTTTCCCATGGTAATAATAACTGGTTCAAAGTATTCTTATGTAAATAGTTTAAATGATTTAAAAAATAAAGTAATTGCTGTTCCTAAACATTATACAAGTTATAATTTTATCAAAAAAAATTATCCAGCTATCCAGATATTAGAAACTTCCAATATCCAAGAAGCTTTAATTTTAGTTGAAAAAGGCAGAGCAGATGCTTTTATTGGACATATTGCAACTTCAGTATTTTATATTTCTCAACTTCATTTAAGTGATTTAAAGATTTCAGGAAGTACACTTTTTGATTTTGAACATCGTTATTTAGTACAAAAAAATAATCCAATTTTATTATCAATAATTAATAAATCAATAGATTCAATTACACAAAAAGAGAAAAAAGATATTTATTCAAATTGGATTCAAACTACTGTTAAAGAAAAAACACTAGATTATAAAATCTTGATAATTATTTTATTAATAACTTTATTTATAGTTATAGGTTTTATATATAGGCAAATTGTTTTAAAAAAATATAATAATGAACTAAAGAAATCATATCATAATGTACAAAGTATTATTAATTCGACATTAGAAGCAATTATCATCACTGAAAATAGAATATGTATTGATGCAAATGAGTCAGCATTAAAGCTTTTTAATTTAAGTAAAGATGAAATGATAGGATTAGATTATTTAGAGTTTGTATCTGATGAATATAAACAAAAAATTAAAGAAACCTTTTCAAGTGATAGTAGTGAACCTTTTGAATTAAATGTTGTAAGTTCAGAAAAAAAGATTATCCCTGCTTTAGGAAGAGGTACTAATTTAAAATTGAATGATAGACTTATTAGAATCTCTTCTATTATTGACTTATCAGAGGTAAAGAACAAAGAAAAACTTTTGATTGAACAATCTAAAATGGCAGCATTAGGTGAGATGATTGGACATATTGCTCACCAATGGAGGCAACCATTAAGTGTAATTACGACAATAAGTAGTAGTTGGAGTATTTATAATGAGATTGGAAAATTAAATAATACTAAGGTTTTAAAAGACTCAAAGCAGATTATAGCAAATGCTAATTATTTATCTCAAACAATTGATGACTTTAGATCTTTTATTAAAGATGCAGATAGCTCAAAAGAGTTTGATATAAAAGAGTTAATGGAGAATTTAAATAGACTTATTTCTCATTCTTTACACAGTTCTCAGGTTAAGTTCATATTTACTAATAATTTAAAAAAAGTGGTAAAAGGAAATCAAAATCAAGTGCTTCAAGCTCTTATTAATATAGTAAATAATGCTGTTGATGCTTTAACAGAAAACAAAAAAGATGAAGAGAGATTGCTCTTTATTAAAGTTACACAAGATAAAGATACTATTTGTGTAAGTATAAAAGATAACGCCAATGGAATACCTGCAAATATAATGAATAAAATATATGAACCATATTTTACTACAAAACATGAATCTAATGGAACAGGGCTTGGTTTATATATGTCTTATTCAATAATTAAAAAAATGGGTGGAGAAATAAAAGTTTCAAATGTAGAATATGAGTATGAGAATAAAAAATATACAGGTGCAAAATTTCTAATCTCTTTAAAGAGTGTTGATTAGAACAAAGACTTTAAAGTCTTTGTTTTAATCTTAAAATTGTCCTACATTTGCGTAAGATTCTCTATCTTCCATTGGAATGTCAGTAATAAATTTTTGCTCTTTTACGCTTGGAAGCATAAGACCTTTTGTTTTATGTTCTCTAATTTTATAAGTGCCTTCATCGTTACCCATTGCATAATAATCTGAGAATTCACTAGTATAAGGCATGTCCCATACAATTGCACCCTCTGTTGGACAAGCTTCCGCACATCTTGGTTTATCTGCATGATCAACACATTCAACACATGATTCTGGTTTTACATAAAATACATCTGTAGGATTTTTAGCATTGCCATCTTCTAAAATCGCTGCAACTGGACACTCTGGAGCACATGCTTCACAACTTATACACTCTTCTGTAATTTTAACTGCCATTGTCTTTCCTTATATAAAAATATAAGAAATAAGATGCAAATAGTGTTCCACTATTGCTTTAGTTTTCTACATGATAGTACCAAGCATTTAAATTACTTCTTTTAAATTTTTTATTTGTGTAAAATTCTTTGGCTGTAGTATTATCTTCATCACAAACAAGTTGTAATCTTGTCAATGAGTTTTTTTTAGCATAATCTTTTATATACTCTAAAAGATAAGTTCCTACTCCTAAATCTCTATAGTCATCTTTGATTACAAAGTCTTCAATAAGTCCTACTTTTGTCCCCATAACCGTTGAAATAATTTTTTGAATAGTTATCATTCCTATTACTTCATTTTCAAATTTTACAAGAATCACTTCCGCACTTCGATTATTTAATAATAATTTGATACCTTCTTCATGTCTTTTTTCATTGAAAGTAAAATCTTCTTCAATGCAAAATAATGATTGAAGAAGATTTACAATGCTTGGGAAATCTTCTTTTGTAGCTTTACATATTTGTAGATTGCTTTTTAATATCATTGTAGTTTATCTCCTTAGAGACTTTTTTCTGAGTACTTTTTTCATAGATTAAATCTATATCTTTTTTATTACAAATATACTCTTGTGTAATTACACATGAACCTAAGTTCTCTTCTGATGGTATTGTATATTGTAATGGTAACATAAGTTTTTCAATTATACCCCTAAGTCCTCTAGCTCCTACATCTTTTTCATAGGCGATATTTGCAATTTCATCTAGGGCTTTATCTTCAAATTTTAAATCTACTCCATCAAGCTCAAAAAGTATTTCATACTGTTTTGTGATGGCATTTTTAGGCTCTTTTAAAACTCTTATTAAATCTTCTTTTGAAAGCTTGTTAAGTTCTGCAATTACTGGAATTCTACCAATAAACTCAGGAATCAATCCAAAAGAGATAAGCTCTTTTGCTTCTATATCTTTTTTATCTTTTAGTTTGTTATCTTTATTTAAAAATCCCATGACAGATGATTTTTCTTTGTTTTCATCTTTTCTCAATCCAACAAAAGCGCCACCACAGATAAATAAGACATGGGTAGTATCAAAAATTATTGTTTCAGCTGAAGAGTTTTTTCTACTTCCTTTTACTGGAACATAAACTTCTGCTCCTTCTAGAATTTTTAATAGTCCTTGTTGAACACCTTCTCCACTTACATCTCTACCACTTGTGGCACTTTCACTTTTATTGGCTATTTTGTCTATTTCATCGATATAAACAATACCTCTTTTTGCTTTTTCCAAATCAAAATCAGCAGCTGCCAAAAGTCTTGAAAGTATAGATTCCACATCTTCACCCACATATCCAGCTTCAGTTAAAGCTGTTGCATCTGCAACTGCAAAGGGTACATCCATGATTTTAGCAAGTGATTTTGCAAGTAGAGTTTTACCACTTCCTGTTGGACCTATTAGCATGATATTTGATTTTTCTAGTTCAACATTTTTGATAATTGGTTTATCGATTCTTTTGTAATGATTATAAAGTGCTACTGCTAAAACTTTTTTAGCATCATCTTGACCTATTACATATTCATCAAGATGTTCTTTTATTTTAATTGGAACGCTAAGACCTTTTTGAAACTCTTTTTTTGCCTCTTTTATAGTCTCTTTTTCCATAACATTTGAGCACATAGAGATACATTCATCACAAATATTTGATTTTTCACTTGAAAATATTTTTTTAACTTCTTTTATCTCTTTCCCACAAAAGTCACATGATTTTAATTTATTAGGCATAGTTATTTATAAACTCATTTAAACTCAAATTTAAATTTTCTAAATTATGAGTTTTGATAAATTTATCCTCTTTTTTTGTTAGTTCAGGTTTATTAAATATAGCAAACCCACCTTTTAAATCCATTGTTATTTCATTTGCAACCATTCTAAAAGTATCTTTAGAAAAATCAACACCCATAAAAAGGTACTCTTTGTCTTTTCTAAAATCTTTTAAAATAGGAGGCATAGCAAATCCACCCATGGCTTCAGTTAACCAATCCACAAAATCAGCATCAGAGATGATAAAGTTCATCTCAGGTTTTGTTGAGCCCATAGGTTTAAATAAAATTGGCAAATCTAAAGTTAAAGCCTCTTTTTCTATCTTTTCATAGGCATTTTTACTCACATCAAATTTATAAATAATAAATCTATCATAATCAGCAGTTATTCTAGAAACCCCAGTTATTAAGAAGTGTTCAACATCACTATAGATTTTTTGTAAACTATCATCTAGATTTGTATCAATTACATATTTGGGTTTGATTTGTTTTAACCAAGTATAAACTTTAGGCAAATCATACTCTTTGGAACTATAGATGTGGTTTGTCATTTGAACAATAAACTCTCTACCTTTTCTCTGCTCTAAACTCATGGCAGCTCTTGAATATTCATACATAAGTCTTGGGCTCATAGCTCTTCCATTATTTAAAGCTAAAATCATCGAATCACTATCATATGGCAACTGACTACCATCTTTTGCTTGTATTTTTTCAAAGACACCCATACCAAGAAATGGTACCATCGATCCATTTTTTAATTTTTCTACTATATCTTCCATTAAATATCCTATAGTAATATTTAATTAACTACTATGCAAAAACCGTTCCCTAATATTATGATTTTAAATTTACTATTTTGCCACATTTTCGCCACAGCATTAATTTATAATTACATTAAATTATTAAACTAAAAAATTAATTCATTAATTTTTAAGTTATTAAATTAATTTTAAATCTAGGAGAATAAAATGGAAAATGGAATGAATAGACGTACATTTTTAAAATCAAGTACAGTTGCTGCAGCTGCAGTAGTCCAAGCTCATGCAATACCATTAGTTGGTGAAAGTTTATTTAATGATAAACCTTTAGAGATGAGTGCTTCTCACTTTGGCGCATTTAGAGCAAGAGATAAAAACTCAAGATTTGAAGGTGTGGAAGCATTTAAAGGTGATGAATATCCATCTTCTTTGATAAACGCACTTCCAGCAAGAACATATGCAGAAGATAGAATTCTTTACCCGTGTGTTAGAGAAGATTATCTTAAAAATGGATATAAAAGTGATAAATCAAAAAGAGGTAAAGATAAATTTGTTCGTGTTTCATGGGAAAAAGCTTTAGAATTAGTTGCTAATGAAATTAAAAGAACACATAAAGATTATGGTGATGAAGCCATTTATGGAGGAAGTTATGGTTGGTATTGTGTAGGATCATTAAATAATCCTCAAGCACTTTTAGGAAGAATGCTTCATTTAACAGGTGGATACACTTCAAGAACTTGTACATATTCAACACATGCTATTAGACAAATTACTCCTTATATTGTAGGAACAGATGAATCTACTGCAAGACCAACTGCTTATCCAGTATTAATTGAAAATTCTGAATGTATTGTATTTTGGGGTGCTGATATTGTAAATACAAATCAAATTGCATGGGGTGTTCCAGATCATAAAACATATACTTATTTAAAAGAGTTAAAAGCACAAGCTAAAAAAAGAGGATTAAAATTTTATATAATTGACCCTGTTTATAATAATACTGGTATGTATTTTGATGCAGAGCATATTAAAATTAATCCTACAACGGATGTTGCTTTGATGCTTGGAATAGCTCATTATCTTTATACTAATAAATTACATGATGAGAAATTTTTGAGAAAATGTACTTATGGATTTAAACAATTTTCACAATACTTAATTGGTAAAACTGAAGATATGATTGAAAAAACTCCAGAATGGGCATCTAAAATTTGTGGTGTTGATGCTGAAGTAATTAAAATGTTAGCAAAAGAATTTGCTTCAAAAAGAACAATGTTAATGGGAGGATGGTCTACACAAAGAGCTCATCATGGGGAACAACCAAACTGGATGTTAATTACTCTTGCAACTATGCTTGGAGATATTGGATTACCTGGTGGGGGATACTCTTGTAATTATCATTATTCTGGAAATGGTGTTCCAATGCCAGCTGCTGCAACAGGAAATGCTCAAAGTGAAAAAGGTTCTAAAAGTGAAAAAAATGGACTTTCTGCTTCTCCTGGACTTGGTGGAATAGGAAGAAAAACAACAATTGATGGACCATGGAAAGATAATAAAGTTCCAGTTATCCCTGTTTCTAGAATTGTTGAGTGTTTAGAAAATCCAGGAAAAGAGATAAAATTTGATGGGAAAATAATTAAATATCCAGATATCAAAATGGCATACTGGGCAGGAGGAAATCCTTTCCACCATCACCAAGATAGAAATAGAATGATTAAAGCATATAGAAAATTAGAAACATTTGTTGTACAAGATGCCTTCTGGACTGCAACTGCTAGAATGGGAGATATTATTCTTCCTTCAACACTAGAGCAAGAAAGAAATGATATCGCAAAAGCTCATTCAAATAGTTTTATTTTTGCTATGAAACAAGTATCTAAACCATATGCAGAAGTGAAAGATGATTTTGATATTTTTACTGGAATATTAGAACATTTCTCTAAAGAGCATGTTCATGCTTTCACAGAAGGTAGAGACAAAATGGGATGGATTAAACACTTCTATGAAGTTTCATATAAAAAAGCACAAAGTTCTGGAGTGAAAATGCCTACTTTTGATGAATTTTGGAAAAAAGGATTTTGTGAATTTGAAACTCCAGAAATCGCAAAAAAATACATAAGATTTGAAGAATTTAGAAAAAATCCAATTATTAATAGACTTGGAACTCCATCTGGAAAAATTGAGATTTTCTCAAAAAAAGTGGCAAGTTATGGTTATGATGATTGTAAAGGACATCCTATGTGGTTTGAACCAATGGAATGGGTAGGTTCTAAAAAAGCTGAAAAATATCCATTGAATTTAATTACGCCACATCCTAAATATAGACTTCACTCTCAATTGAATAATACTTGGATTAGACATCTTGAAGAAGTAAATGGAAGAGAACCTATTTGGTTAAATACTGATGATGCAAAAAAACGTGGTATAAAAAATGGTGATGTTGTAAGAGTATTTAATGGACGAGGGCAAATCTTAGCGGGTGCAGTAGTAACTGAATTTGTAAAAAAAGGTGCAGTACGAATGCAAGAGGGAGCTTGGTATGATCCAACTGAAGCAGGAGAACCTGGTACTTTATGTAGACATGGTGATGTTAATGTATTAATTCCTGATGAAGGAACTTCAAGTCTTGCTCAAGGAAATCAAGCAACTGCACTTGTTGAAATTGAAAAATTTGATGGAGAGATTCCAGCTATTGGAATATTTAAAGCTCCAAAAATAAAAGGAGCTTAGATGAAAAATTTAAGAAAAATATTATTGGTTTTAGTATCAGTTGTTACACTTGGTGTAGCTGCTGATACAGCATATTTATCTCAAAATACAAAATTGTATAAAGATGTAAATAAAAAAGAGGTTATTGGTGATTTAATTGTGGCTTCGCACTTAAAAGTTCTTTCAAAAGAAGGTAATCTAACAAAAGTAGAATTTATTGGTTATGCTCCTGAAGATAGCCCAACAGTTTATGAAAAAGCAGGTTTTTTAATCACTGGTTTTGAAGGTAAAGATTTTGCTGATTATAAAATTATCGGAAAAAAAGTTGATGAGTATGATAATGAATGGTTTGAAGTTTTAATAAAAGGTTATATTATAAGTGATTCTTTAACAAATGATAAAACTAAAATTATAGCAGAAGGTAAAAATATGTTTGAGGCGAAATGTGGTGTATGTCATGATATTCATCATAAAGAGGAATTTATCCCAAATGTATGGCCAAGTATTTTAAATAATATGGCACCACAAGCTGGGCTTACAAAAGATGAAAGAATGAAAATAGAAAAATATCTTCAAGAACAATAAATTTATGGTTTCTTCTATTTGAAGAAACCTACTGGATATGTTAAAATAGAGTTATATTTTATAAAAAAGGCTTATATGTTTAAAAAGTTATTCTTAATATTTTTTATTGTCTCTTCTTTAAGTGCATCATCAAAGTATATATTATTATTACATTCATATAATAAAGGCTTAGTTTGGAGTGAAAATATTTCCAAAGGTATTGATGATTCTTTAAAAGTACTTCCTGATTATGAACTCTCTACGGAATATTTAGATAATAAAAGAAATAAAAATAAAGAGTATCACAAACTTATTAGACAAGCTTACATAGAAAAATTCAAAAAACAAAAATTTGATATTGTTATCGCAGCAGATAATGCAGCTGTTCAATTTGTGTTAAAACATAAAAATGAACTGTTTAAAAATACTCCTTTAGTCTTTACTGGAATTGAAGAGATGAATCCGGGTATTGATGTTACTAAAGTATTAAAAGATAAAATTAGCTTAATACTGGAGCATAAACCTTTAAAAAGTGGCATTGAAGCAATCTTGCAAGTAATGCCTGATTTAAAATATTTATATGTTATAAATGATAAAACTTATACTTCTGAAATGATTAATAAAATAATAAAAGAAAAATTAGATAGCTTTAAAAATAGAATTGATTATAAATTATATTTAGATGGGAATATTTCTCAAATATATAAAGATTTTAAAACTCTTCCAAAAAATAGTGCAGTTTGGTTTGGAAATTTATATCTTAATGAAAATGAAAACTATATACCTTTTTTAAAAGTCAATAAACTTTTAAATAACTCTCCTGTTCCTGTATTTTCTATGACTGATTATCACTTAGGTAAAGGAGTTATTGGAGGTCATTTATTGAGAGGTTATTATGTTGGCTATGAAGCTGGTAAAAGGGCTGTTGAAATTATGCAAGGTAAGAAAGTTGATTATACAAAACCAATATTGGCACATACCCAATATGTTTATGATTATAAAGTTATGGAAAAATATGGCTTAAATACAAATTTAGTCCCTTCAGGTTCAATTTTTATAAATGAACCAGAAACATTTTTTGAAAAATATAAAATTTGGATTTATAGAATATTTATAATCTCCCCTTTTATTCTATTTTTCTTAGTTCTTGCACTTATAAATATTTATAAAAGAGATAAATTGTCAAAACAATTGATAGCTGAAAATAAAAGAGAACAAGTTCTTTTAAATAATGTAAAAAGTGCAGTGTTTTGGATTGATATAAATGGATATATTAGAGGTCATAATCGATCTTTTTCAAAAATATTTTATAATGGGAAAGATGGAATTGGTCTTTATATTTGTGATGTTTTTAAACCATTTTGCACAGTAATAACAAAAGAAAAAATATCTATTGATGAAGATATTGAATTTGTTTATAATAATAATTCCTTTTTTGCAAGAAGTAAAACATATTATGATGAAAATGGAAAAGATAGTGGAACAGTAACAATTATTACTGATATAACAGAAAAGAAACAACTTGAAATCAATAAACAGTTTATAATCCAACAATCAAAACTAACAGAAGTTGGAGAAATGCTTTCAGCTATTGTGCATCAATGGAAGGTACCACTAATTGAACTTTCAGTAGTTGCCCATAAAATGCAAAGTTATTACAAAAAAGATAAATTAAGTAAAGAGAATATGGATGGATTTTTTGATACTATTATGAAACAAATCATTTATATGGGTGATACAATAGATGAATTTAGACAATTTATCAAACCATCTAATAAACCAGTACTTTTTGATATTGATAAAGGAATTAATGAAATTGAGACAATACTTGATAGTTCATTAAAATATAACAATATTCAATTAGAATATGTTAATAACTTAGATAGTTCATATAGTCTTTTTGGATATCCAAATGAGTTTAAACAAGTTTTACTAAACATAATAAACAATGCAAAAGATTCAATTATATTATCAAGAGAGTTTAAAAAGAGTGGAAAAATCATGATTTTACTTTCTAGAAATGCAACTTATATTAATTTAAGTGTAATTGATGATGGGAAAGGATTTGATGCTGATGCATTAAAACATCTTTTTGAAGCTTTTTATACTAATAAAAAAAATGGTGATGGCTTTGGTTTGTATATGGCAAAACTTATTATTGAAAATAAAATGCATGGTGTAATAAACGCTTTCAATACAGAAAATGGTGCAAATATAGAGATATTACTACCTTTGAATATAGAAAGGGATTAGATGAAAGTTTTAATATTAGAAGATAATGAAAGTTTATTAGAATTAATCACAGAAGAATTAGAAGATATTGGATATGAAGTATCAAGTTTTAATGATGGATTAGATGCACTTGACCATTGTATAGATGGATTTGATTGTTTTATTTTAGATATAAATGTCCCAAATGTAGATGGAATTTCATTGTTAAAAGAGATAAGAAATAGAGATAAAACAACCCCTGCAATAATTATAAGTGCAAACTTTGAATTAGAAAATGTAAAAAAAGCATATTCAAATGGATGCAATGACTTTTTAAAAAAGCCATTTTATATGTATGAGTTAGAGACAAAAATAAAACAATTATGTCATCTGGGAGAAGAAAAAAATCTATTAGCTAATTATACATATAATTTAAGTTCAGAAACATTATTTGATGAAAACAAAGAAGCGGTAAAACTTACAAGAAAAGAGAGACGCTTTATATCCCTTTTAATTAAACATGAAAATAAAATGACGCCTTTAGAGTATATAGAAGATTATGTTTGGGAAGGAGAAATGACAACTTCAGTTGGAATTAGATCTATGATTAAAAGATTAAGAGTAAAACTTCCAGATGGGATGATAGTTTCACAGCACTTTGGATATGAAATAAAAACCTTCTAAATACTCTACAAAGACCAAAATGCCACCATTTCGCCACAAAAATTTCATATAATTTTTTATTAAAAGAAAGGAGAATTATTTGAAAAAGGCATTAGTTTTTTCTCTTTTTATTGCCTCTTTAGCTTATGCAAATCCTTATGGAAAATGTATAGTTTGTCATGGAGAAAATGGAGATAAATCAGCTTTAAATGGTAAATCATTAATTATTAATGAGATGTCAAAGGCAGATATAAAATCTGCACTAATTGGCTACAAAAATGGAACTTATGGTGGGGCTTTAAAAGCAATGATGAAAGTCCAATCTATGCCATTAAGTAATGAGGATATTGAATTTATAGCTAATAAGATTGGTAAATAAATTTAAAATTTTGATGGTCTTTTGACTTAACAATATAAAAAATAAAAATAAAATAAAATCAATTAGCTACAAGATGAGAGTCTTGTAGCTTTTTTTATTATCCATGACACCCAACTCCTGTATATGATTGGTAAACCTTATTTAATTCAATTCTTATTCTATCCATGTCTAAAGGCTTTGATAAATCATCTGGCATATCAATATGATAAATAGCTCCATCTTTGCCAACTAAAAATAAGGCTTTTGTTAAACAGTTTTTTAAAGTGCCACTTATTATTTTTGTTCCATACATATTTGCATAATCTTCATTGATATCAAAAACAGGAAGTATTTTTTTAAACTTATAGTCAAAATCAATCTTTTTATTAAATATCAAATAAGTAAAAATCTCAACTTTTGCATCATTCATAAACTCATCAAAAGCTATAATTTCTTTTTTAAAATCTTCAAAATTTGGAAATGATAAAAAGATCTGAATCATTCTATTTGGACTTGCTTTTTTTATAATTAATTCATTACCTTGTAAATCTACAGCTTCAATATCTTCAGCCATATATCCCACATCTATAAATTCATCAATGAGTTCAAACTCTTCATTCTTGTAGTTCATTTGTTATTCCATATTTATTGATTTTATAACCCATTTGTCTAAGTGTTATTCCTAACTCTTTTGCTGCATTTGATTGGTTGAAGTTATTTGCAATTAAAGCTTCTGTTATAGCTTCTTTTTCCATATCTTCTAGGCTTTTTTTATGGCTTGCTTGTTTTGAAGAAGCTATTGGTTTATCTTCTAATTTCCCTTTTTCAAGTGCAGGAAGAAGAAGTGACATATCAAAACTATCTATACCATTTTCATTGCCCATTAAAACAATTCTCTCCATGGTATTTTCTAGTTCTCTTACATTTCCAGGCCAAGGATAAGAAGCTAAAAGTTCCATTGCTTCATCTAATATTTTTACATTTTTTTTATGGTTTTTGATTGCTCTTTCTAAAAAGAAATTTACAAGTTGTTTTATATCATCACCTCTTTCTCTAAGTGGTGGTAAATCAATTGGTATTACATTTAATCTATAATATAAATCTTCTCTAAATTTTCCCTCTTTTACCATTTGCTCTAGGTTTCTATTTGTAGCAGCTACTAGTCTAACATTTACTTTAATAGTCTTACTTCCACCTACTCTTTCGAACTCTCTCTCTTGTAAGACTCTTAGAAGTTTTACTTGAGCAGAAGATGAAATATCACCTATCTCATCTAAGAACAAAGTTCCTTTATCTGCTAATTCAAATCTTCCTTTTCTAGTCTCCCTTGCATCTGTGAAGGCACCTTTTTCATGACCAAAAAGTTCACTTTCAAGTAAGGTATCAGTAATAGCAGCACAGTTCAATTTAATAAAAGGCTCATTTGCTCTTTTACTTCTTTTATGAATTGCAGCAGCAACTAGCTCTTTACCAGTTCCTGTCTCTCCTCTTACTAATACTGTAACTTCTGATTGGGCTATTCTTTGTATTACTTGAAAAACTTGTTTCATCTTTGGACTATCTCCAATGATATCTCCGAAGTTATGAACCTTTGAGTCCCATTCCATTTTATAATATGATTTCAAATCTTCTAATCTTTCTTTCTCTTTTATGTTTAATTGATAAGAGTAGATAGTTTGTGCAAATATTGAACCAATAATTGTAAGTATTCTTACACAATCTTCAAATCCTATTTCCGTACTTTTAGTAAGAGCAGCACCCAAAACACCAACAGTTTCATTTTCAACAACTAAAGGAACAGCTACATATGAAAGATTTGAAAAATCTCTTTTTCCTGATTTGTTTAAAAATAGTGAATCATTGTGAATATTTTCCACAACAACTGGTTCTTTAGATAAAGCAGCAACACCTGTTGCTCCTTCACCCACTTTATAAACTGATAGTTTTTTTTGAATAGTTGATAATTCAACTGATGCAAATACTGTAAGTAAATCCTCTTCTAAAATATGAACTGTACAGTTTGTAAGATTTAAACTATTTTTCAAAATCTTTATAGATTTTTCTAAGGAAGTTTCCAAATCATAATGATTTGATATTACTGCTGAGATTTCATAAAGTGTTGTTAATTCTCTAAGAGTTAAACATGAGCTACAGGCTGTATTATCAAATAATGACATGAAAAATCCTTTTTAATAATAGTATAACATACTGAATACAAATTCATATATTATTTTGTATATTTTATATACAAGCGGGTCTTAGTTAGTAAGTTTTTTACAAACTTCTTCTTTTGGTAAATTCTTTGGACCTGGTTGAATCCACCATGTTTCACCATTTGAAAGTTCACACTCTCCACCCCAATTTTCTTCACTATCAAACTCTACAGATTCTATAATCTCTTCCATATCTTTTTTCGCAAAATAAAAATATATTTTGCCCTCATTTTCTCTTAACATTACTTTTGCCATTTTCTTCTCCTTTTTTTAATTTAATCCAATCTATTTATAAATAGATTTCTTATTTTTGTAATCAATGAATTATCCTCATATCTTAATCTAAAGTAACCTTTTTGAACCTCTTTTATTAAGATGTGTTTTTTTAGATTTTCATCTTCACTTGGATAATCTTCTCTAAAATGAGCACCTCTACTCTCTTTTCTTTTTTGTGCTGAAAGTATTATCGCTTCTGATATTTCAAGGGCATTTCTAAGTTCCAATATGGAAATTAGTTCAACATTATTAGTCTTTTCTTTATTTATACAATGAAGGGAATATGACTCTCTTCTTAGATATTTTACATAATCAAAGGCTTTAATCAAACTCTCTTCAGAACGTATAATCCCTACTTTTTCAAATAAAACTTTTCCTAATGAGATTCTAATTGCATTGAAATTTTTTGTAGTATCACCTTCGAAAATTTTATCTATATTTTGAATATCTCTTATAACAATATTATAATCAATTGGTAAATACTCTTTGTAGTGAGTATATTCATAAGCTTTTTTACCCACTAGTTCCCCAAAGATAGTTCCCTCTAAAAGAGAATTTCCTCCAAGTCTATTTGCTCCATGTACTCCATTTGAAGCCATTTCTCCACAGATAAAAAGTCCTTTTATAGAAGTCTCACCCATATTTGTATCAACCCCACCCATACTATAATGGGCTACAGGTTTTATTTTTAATAACTCTTTGCTAATGTCTATTCCAACTTGATTATAAGCAGCATTAAAAAGTGATGGTAGTTTTTCTTGAATTTTTTCATATCCTAAATGTCTTAAGTCAATAAATACTTCTTTTCCATTGTTTTGTTGTTCAAGTATTGCTTTTGCAATTTTATCTCTTGTCTCAAGCTCATTGATGAATCTCTCACCATTACTATTTATTAAAAATCCACCTTCAGCTCTAGCAGCTTCAGTTACTAGGTAATTTGTTTTTGCTATTCCTGTTGGATGAAATTGCATAAATTCCATATCTTTTAGAACTAATCCAGCTCTTAAACAAACAGCTAATAAATCACCCGTATAATCTTGTGCATTGGTAGAGTTTCCTCTAAATATTCCAGCATACCCACCACCTGCAAGAACTACAGTTTTTGCTGGATATACTAAAATAGAAGTATCTAATCTTCTTAGACAAACTACCCCAGAAATAGCGTTTCCATGGCTAGCTAGGTTTAGTACATAAGTATTTACCAAAAAGCTTATACCTACTTCTTTTGCTTTTTTTATAAGTGCTTGAGTTATAGCAAAGCCAGTTTTATCTCCCACATAACAAGTTCTATTTGCTGAGCCTCCACCAAAAGGTCTTTGTAAAATATTTCCCTTTTCATCTTTATCAAAATTTACTCCATAATCTTCAAGTTTTGAGATTATATTAGAAGCATTTTTACACATATAACTTATGGCATTTATATCTGCTAGACCTTTTGATGATTTGAAAGTATCATCAATATGAGAATTTATTGCATAAGAATCTTTAGAGTTTAAAACTGCATTTATTCCACCACTTGCCATGGCAGAATTTGATTTGAAGATATTTCCTTTTGTGATGAGAGCTACAGTATTATCAACTTTTTTGGCTTCTATTGCTGCCATAAGTCCAGCGATACCACCACCCACTACAACTACATCATAAATCATATTATACTCTATACATTAAGTCGTAGTGTGCTCTTGGAGTTGTTTTTATTTCTGTAATTCTTAGATTACTTTTTATATGAACAGGTACTTTTGAAGCAAAAAGTGAACTTATAATTCCAGGTGTTGATCTTACAAATTGAAGCGCTAATTGAATATCATTTTCTAGAACCATTTTATTATCCAATAAGTAACCAGTTTCAGCTTTAAATGACTTTTTAAATAGATTCATTTGAAGTAAAGAAGAACTACTAATAACATCAATTTTTAGTCTATATGCTGCTTGTAAAAGTGTACATTCTTCACCTTTTACTGTTTGTGTTGGCATTGTATATATGTTTGTTTTTGCAATATTAAAAGGAGTTTGAATATATTTGAAATGGTGATTTTCTCCCCCAACTTTTAGTGCAATTTCTACTAAATCTTCTAGGTTGATATGTTCACCTGTAGATTTATCACTAAATCCATTCCAAACAGCAACTCCATAGTATTTGATAAAGCCCATTGTTATCATTTTTTCAAATCGTTTAAAAATAGACTCAACTTTCTTTAGAAATTTTTTATATCCATTTTTTTGTATTTGAATTTCTGGATTATGTAAATAGTAAATATCAAATTTATCAATACCCATATTTTCTAAAGATTTTTTACATGACCACTCTATAAAATCAGCACTCAAACAGTGTTGGTCTAGTTCAATATCTTCTTTTGTAGCAAGTTTTGTATTGATAATATTATCTTCAATCCAAGTATATGGATTCTTTGGAAATGGATATTCAAGTTGAATAAAACCACCCTTTGAACAAATAATTAGTTCTTCCCTTGTAACTATTTTCTCTTCAAAAAGTTCTTTTAATGCAATACCAATCTCTTTTTCACTTTGCCCATATCTATAATTACTTGCAGAATCTATTAGGTTTATGCCATTTTTAACAGCTTCTTTTACACCCTCAATATAATGAAAAACATAATTCTCTTCTTTGTAAGGTTCTTTGTTAAAAGTTCCAAGACCAAGTTTTGAAAAAATCAGGTCATTACTTTTGATATAAAACTCTTTGTAAGATGAAAACTTTTTTGCAAAATTATGAGTTGCTTCTAAAGTTGCTTCTGTCATAAATACTTTTCCTTATTCAATTCCTTTGTAAAAAAAGAGTAAAATTGGGTAAATTTTACTCTTTAAAATTTAACTACAAAAGGTTGACTAATATATATGCAAGAAGTGTTCCCTAAAAATCATGGGTTTATGTAATTAAAGAGTAACTTATATTTTGCTATTATTAATGTAATCCATAAAAAAGAGATGTCAAATGAAGATAATTATTATAGGTGGAGGAATTGCCGCAGTTTATTTAGCAAATAATATTTTAAATGTAGATTCATCATGTAGTGTTACTATTCTTAGTGATGAAGAATATATCCCTTATGATAGGATACATCTTTGTAGATTAATTGAATCTAATAATGATGTTGAGAATATAAAGCTTGAACTAAATAGTTCTGTGAACTTACAACTTAAGCAAACTATTTCAAATATCAATAAAGATAAAAAACAAGTCTTTTCAAATGATAAAACTTATGACTATGACAAACTTATAATTGCCACAGGCTCTACTCCTATAACTCTTCTAGATACAACTTTAGAAAATGTCTCTGTTTTTAGAAATGTAAATGATTGTAAGAAAATAGAACAATATTGTAAAACAAATGAAGTAGTTCTTGTGGGAAGTGGACCCATTGCTTTGGAACTACTTGATACTTTAAATGAAATGGCTGATGTAAAAAGTATAACTTTACTCATAAGAAGTAGACACTTATACGATAAATATATATCTGCTGAATCTATGCAAATAATGGAAAATAGTTTTTTAAAAAATAAAAAAGCAAGAATCTCTTATGAAGATGAGATTGTTGAATGCAAAATCAAAAATAATAAAATCGAAGTTTTAAAAACAAAAAAATTAAATATAAAAAATCCTTTTATTGTTTTTGGAATAGGAATAAAAGCAAATGCAAAACCTTTTGAAAAATTTATTGATGTAAACAAAGGTATTTTAGTAAATGAGTTTATGCAAAGTAGTGATAAAAATATCTATGCAGTTGGAGAGTGTGCTGAAGTTGTAAAAGATAATTTTGTAGCAGGTCACGTAAAAGAGTGTACAACCCAAGCAAATGTAGCAATATCTCATATCTTTCAAAAAGATATTATTAACTTTGAACTTGATACTGCAGTTGATATGCTTAAAATTGGGGATTTTACTTTAGTTGAAATTTGCTCATCAGATTTTGATAAAGGTTTTGAAAAGGTTGTTATTGAATCAATAGATAAAAAAAGAGTTGATGAATACTTCTTAAAAGATAAAAAGCTAATAAGATTTATCGGAATTAATTCAAATATTGATACAGCATATTTAGAAAAAGTTATAAATGAAAAGGATGAGATAGATTTAAACTATTTATATGAAAATAGAGAATTAAGCCCAAGAGGAAAATTAGTTTGTGCGTGTAAACATATTTATTATGAGGATTTAAAAGATCTTGTGATTTCATGTAAGATTGACTCTTTTTCTTCATTAAAAGAGTTCAGTGAAGCAGGAAGAGTTTGTGGAAGATGTAAAAAAGAGATAGATGATATTATTTTGGATTCACAACATTTAATAGATTATGATACTCCTAAAAAAACTCCTGAAGAGCTAAGATTAGAAGAAGAATTAAAAAGAAGTCAAAGAAGTATTGAGAAGTTTAAAAAACTACATCCAAAAAATAATATGGATGAAAATAATTTAGAATCGGCACTAAAAATGCTTGATATGGGTAAAAGTGAAATTAATAGTTGGATCTCTATGGTAACAGCTAGTATGAAATTAAACCCAGCCTTTGAAGATGTTGTAAGTGAGGGAATTAAAAATTTAAATAAGATTCCAATTATTTGGTTGGAGTTAAGTGATTGTAGCGGGAATAGTGAAGCCTTTATAAAATCATCAAATCCAGTATTAGAAGACTTGATATTTGATTATATCTCTTTAGATTATCATGAGTTACTTATGAGTGCAAGTGGTGATGAGAGTGAGACTATCTTAGAAAATATAATCAAAAATGATAAAGGAAAATATGTCTTGATAGTTGAAGGTGCAGTTTCTTTAGGTCTTGATGGAAAGTATTTACGAATAGGGAAAAAAGGTGAAACAGGAGTTGAGCTTTTAAAAAAATGTGCAAAAGATGCAGCACTCGTATTAGCAGTTGGTTCATGTGCTTTTGATGGAGGAGTAGTATCTGCCTATCCAAATCCAACAGGTGCTGTTGGAGTGGCTCAAGCTTTAAATAGAGATGATATTATAAATATCACAGGCTGTCCCACAAATCCTATAAATATAGTAGGAACCTTGCTTTCATATATGATGTTTGAAGAAATACCAGCTTTGGATAAATTTAACCGTCCTTTATGGGCTTATGAACAAAGGGTTCATGATAATTGTGAAAGAAGAGGTCATTATGAACTTGGCGAATTTGTAAAAGAATGGGGAGATGATGGGGCAAAAAATGGTTGGTGTCTTTTTGAGATGGGTTGTAAAGGTCCATTTGCTAATGTAAATTGCCCATCTATGAAGTTTAATCAAGGAACAAGTTGGCCGGTACAAGTTGGGCATGGCTGTATGGGGTGTACTGAACTTGGATTTTTTGATAAATTTGCAAATGAGAGAGTATATAAAGAAAAAGAGGATGAAAAATAATGAAAAAAATTGTTATTGATCCCATTACTAGAATTGAGGGGCATTTAAGAGCTGAAGTAGAAGTTGATGAAAATGGTATTGTAAAAGAAGCTTATGTAAGCGGACAACTTTTTCGAGGTATTGAAATTATTTTACAAAATAGAGACCCAAGAGATGCAGGACTTCTAGCAGGAAGAGTTTGTGGAGTTTGTACAAATTCTCACTTTAGAGGAGCTATTGGAGCAGTAGAAAGTGCTTATTCTTTGAGTATCCCAGAAAATGCTAGGATAATAAGAGATTTGATGTCTATGGCTTTATTTATTCAAGACCACGTGGTACATTTTTATCAGTTACATTTGCTTGATTTTGTTGATGTCCTAAGTGCCTTAAAGGCAAATCCAAAAGAGACAACAAAAGAGGCTCATAAGTATTGTGAAAAACCATTTAGAAACTCAAATACACATTATGAAGCAGTTTTAGAAAAGCTTCAAAACTTTATAGATGCTGGAAGATTAGGGCCTTTTAATAGTGGATATTGGGGGCATAGTGATTATAAATTAAGTAGTGAACAAAATTTAATTTTATTATCCCACTATTTTGAAGCCTTACAATTTCAAACAAAAATCTCAAAAGCCATAGCAATTTTTGGAGGTAAAACTCCCCATCCTCAATCTTTGGTTGTAGGTGGTATTACAAGTGTTGCAGATATGCTAAATCCCCAAAGACTCAATGACTTCATTTTTGTAATAAAAGAGGCAAGTGATTTTATAAATCGAGCTTATTTACCTGATATGAAATTATTAGCAATTGCCTATAAAGATGAGATAAAATCGAAAAGTGGAAAAACAATAGGTAACTTTTTAAGTGTGGGTGGTTACCCTATAAATAAAGAGATGAAACTTTTTTCTGGTGGAGTTATATTTGAACAAGATTTATCAAATATACAAGAATTTGATGCCAACAAAATAAAAGAAGAAGTTCAAAGAGCTTGGTATAGTGATGATGCAAAACAAGAACCTTTTTATACTGATTTAAATGAAGATGGTACTTTAAAAACTAAAAATAAAGATGACAAATATTCTTGGATAAAAGCTCCCCGATATGATGGCAAGACTATGGAAACAGGTCCAATTGCAAGACTTATTATTAGTTATTTAAACAATAATACTGCCATAAACTCTTTTGTTGATGAGTTTTTA
This sequence comes from Arcobacter sp. F2176, assembly GCF_004116465.1. Classification (NCBI taxonomy): domain Bacteria; kingdom Pseudomonadati; phylum Campylobacterota; class Epsilonproteobacteria; order Campylobacterales; family Arcobacteraceae; genus Arcobacter; species Arcobacter sp. F2176. The sequence continues at coordinate 129,844 of NZ_PDJV01000005.1, read as the reverse complement.
AAAGAGACCTCTTTGAGTCTTGAAGATTTAAATTCAACTGTTGGAAGAAATTGTGCAAGGGCAATTGAGAGTCAATATATTTGTGAATATATTTTTAAACTAGTTTCAAATTTAATTCAAAATATTAAATACTATGATACAAATACTTGGGACAGATACAATTTTGAAGAGCTAAAAAAAGATGCAAGTGGGTATGTTTTCTTAGAAGTTCCAAGAGGAGTTTTACTTCATAGTATAAATATAGAAAATGCCAAAATTAAAAATTATCAAATCATAGCTCCAACAACTTGGAATGCAACTCCAAAAAATAGTGATGGTATTAGAGGTGCATATGAAGAGGCTTTAGTTGGAATCAAAATAAAAGATTTAGAAAAACCTCTTGAGGTTTTAAAAGTCCTACACTCTTTTGATCCATGTTTAGCATGTGCTGTGCATATCATAGATACAAAAGGTAAGTATTTAGGAGAGTATAAAGTTTAATTTTCTTTTGGAAGTAATTTCATTTTACTTCCAAAATCTGCCATACCACTTGAGTACATAGCACTTGAAACTATACCGTCAACGCCTAAAGAGGCATATTCTTTTACATTTGATAAATTTATTCCACCTGCAGCTAAGATGCTTACGCTTGGAAAATTCTCATTTTTATATTGAATGATTTTTTTTAATATAGGAATTTTTATTTTATCAATTTGAATTACATCTACTTCATTTTGCATTAGAATTATTGCATCTTCATATGTTTCAGTTTCTATTACTATTTTTTTCTCTGGGGTTTTTTGTTTTAATCTTTTTATATCATTTAAAAAGTCTTTTTCATTTTTATAAACTATTCTGTGTTGAGGGAAAAGAAGAATACTTTCACTTAATCCTAAACGATGTGGTGTAGCTCCACCTATTATAATTGATTTTATACATAATTTTTTTGCAAAAGGAAAACTTTTTCTAGTGGATAAAAGTTCACAAGTTTTATTTACGCTTTCTATTTCTTTTTTCATTTTATTAGTATTACTTGCCATCTTACAACTATATTCTAATAATACTTGACAAACTTTCCATGCCTTATGAACATCTTCATATTTACCAATAAACTCCAAAATTACATCATTTTGTTTTATAAAAGTTTTTGATGGAACAAAACTTTTCACTTTGCAATTTAAAAGCTCAGCAATTCTTTTTGCTTCTTCACTACAAGAGACAATAATATCTTCTCTAGTAAAGATACTTAATTTTGCTTTCTTATTTGATTGTCCTTGAAGATAAGTGGTTAAATCAAAGTAAGGTATATCATCATTTATATATTGTTGAAGTTCATTATCTGTTAGAATGAACATATTTTTATCCTTTTATTTTAAATCTGTTTTATTAATGGGGCAAAAGCTTTTGTACTTACTAAAACTTTTTGTCCTATATTTAAATTTTTTGCTTCATCATTACTTATAACAACCTCCACAAGCTGTTGACCTATTGATACAATTGCTACTTGAATAACATCAACTTTTATAATATCAAGTAATTCTCCCTCAAATGAGAATTTTTGAGAACCACTTGTTTTTAATAAAATATCTTTAGCTTTTCCATCATTTATAACTAAACCTTGATTTAAAACTATAACTCTATTTGATAATCTATACATTTCACTTGGATCATGACTTACCATTATTGTGGTTGTATTAAACTCTTTGTGAAGTGTTAATATCTCTTGTTGTAGTTTTACTCTCATTTGAGGGTCTAAGGCTGATAAAGGCTCATCCATAAGTAAAAGTTTTGGTTTATTCATTAGTGCTCGACAAAGGCTAACTCTTTGTTTTTGTCCACCACTTAAAGTGTTAGGTAATCTATTTTTTAACTCTTGCATTTCGGTTAATTTTAAAAGTTTTATTGCTAAGTCTTTATCTTTTTTTACAAATAAAAGATTATCTATCACACTCATATTTGGAAATAGTGCATAGTCTTGGAAAACAAAACCTATTTCTCTTTTTTGTGGAGCTAGAAAAATTGATTCATTTTGCCAATAGCTTTCACCTATTTTTATCTCACCTTTGGCTTCTTCTAGACCTGCAAGTATTCTTAAAAGTGTAGTTTTACCACTCCCGCTCAATCCTGCTAATGCAATAAAATCACCCTCATTAATCTCTAAATTTACATCCAAATTCATCTGTCCATCTGAACCATGTAGTTTTTTAAAAATATCTATTTTTATCATAACCTATATCCCAAACTTTTTGTTATTTCTGCCATTGAAGATATAAACACTAAGAAGTACTAAAAAGCTTATTATTACCATAATAGCACTATAAATATGGGCACTTTTATAATCCATTATTTCTACCATTTCATATATAGCAACTGAAGCTACTTTTGTCTCACCTGGAATACTTCCTCCTACCATAAGAACAACTCCAAACTCTCCTACTGTATGTGCGAAGGTTACAATTATTGCTGTAAGAAGAGCTGGTTTTATATTTGGTAAGGCTACTTTTAATAAAGTTTTTATTTTCCCTTTTCCACAAATATAACTAGCTTCAATCATATTTTTACTAATACTTTCAAAACCACTTTGTAAGGGTTGAACCATAAAAGGTAGACTATAAAAACAACTAGCAATTACAAGCCCATAAAAATTGAATACTAGTTTTACTCCAAGAGTATTTTCAAAAAAGGCACCTATTGGAGAATTATAAGATAAAGCCCACAAAATATAAAACCCTAGAACAGAAGGAGGTAAAACTATTGGAAGAGCTGTAATTGCTTCTAAAAAAGGTTTCAATCTTGATTTTGTTTGTGAGAGATACCAAGAAAGAGGTAATGAAATCACAAATAAAATTAAAGTTGTAATAAATGCTAATTTAAATGAGAGTATAAAGGGACCAAATTCTATAGCTTTCAGGGTTTCAAACATTTATTACTTCCTCAATAGATAAATCACTTGCTTTTATAAAAATATTAATTTCATCATCTTTTTTTAGATTCATTTTTTTTGCACTTGCTTGGGTTATAATTGATTGGAAATATGAATTTTTAGCTTTTATTGTCACACTACAAAGGAGTTTACCCTCTTCTATACTTTCAATCTTTGCTTTTATTTGATTAGAGAAACTAATCATACCTTCAAAATCTCTTGCCAAGATAATATTTGTAGCTTTTGCCACTAATATAACTTTTTGACCGATTTTAATATTTTCATTAAGATCTAAACTCATCATTTTGAGTTTAATTCCTGAAAAATCAAATTGCACAATATTGAGATTATCAATATTGTCTATTTGAGATATGATAGCTTCTATTTTATTCATGGTACTAAATATCCAAATTTGTTAAATATTTTTTTTGCATCTGCACTTAATATAAAGTCATAAAATGCTTTTGCTTCTTTATTGTCTTTTGCATTTTTTATAATAACAATTCCTTGATTAATAGGAGTATAAAGTTTTGGATTTACATCTACCCAGTTTACTCCTTCTTTATACATACTCATTTTTGGACTATATAAAGATGATTTTGCAATAAATCCTATATCAGTTGCAGTTGTGGCATAAGTTACTGTTTGTGAGATAGATTCGGCATAAACATATTTTTTTACAACTTCGTCATAAATTTTTGCATTTTTCATAGCTTCAACTGCAGCTTTCCCATAAGGGGCAGTTTTTGGATTTGCAATAGCAATTTTATTTACTGAACTGTCATTTGCTAGATTTATTCCTTTTGACATATCTAGTTTTTTAATACTTAAAATTGCTAAACTTCCTTGTGCATAAATAACTGGTTTTGTAATAGCAATCTTATCACTATATAAAGCTTCTGGATATTTCATATTTGCAGCCATCAAAATATTATAAGGGGCACCATTTTTAATTTGTGCCGTTAGTTTTCCACTACTTCCAAGTGTAACATTTACTTTTGTATCTGGATTTGTTTTATTAAACTCATTAATCAAATCACCAATTGCATAACTTACATTTGCAGCAACTGCAATATTGATTTGTCCTGCAAATAAACTTAAACTTACAACTAATATTCCTAAGATAATTTTTTTCATATTATTTCCTTATTTTCCTATCATAATATCTGAAGATTTAATTACAGCACTCATCTTTTTTCCAATTCTTATGTCTAAAAATTTTGCTGCCTCTGTTGTAATTACAGAAGTAATTGTATCTCCACCAATATCAATAATAATCTCAGAGTTTACTTCCCCTGTGGTTATTTTGATAACTTCACCTTGAAATTTGTTTCTTGCACTAATATTTAGTGTTAAATCAGCTGTTAATAAAACTGAACTTGATTTGAATATTGCTATTACATCATTATCATTTTTTAAAGATAATGATTCAACCGCACTATTTGTAATCACACTAACAAGCGAATAACCGCTTTTAAGTTTAACAAAAACACAGGAGTTTACTTTTCCTTGTTCTATATGTTCAACTTTCCCTTGAATTTGATTTCTTGCACTTATTTGCATAACCATCCTTTGGATAGATTTAAGAGCTCTTGTAAGAAAATCAGTCATTTTTGTTAAATGTGTTAAAATCTTTTGATGTGCTTTTGTAGCTTTAATTATTGATTCTATTCGTTCAATAGCTACTAGAAGTTGTATCCTTTTTTCTAATAAAAAAGTTGTGTCAGAATTTAACAAAGTCAAAGATGGTCGAAATTCCAAAAGGACTCCTTATATATTAATATATATAGCGATAATCATAAAAATATGAAAATCAATAAACAATATGCAAGAAGCATACCGTTATATACTTTAATATATAATGAATTACTTCTCTTTTATTATTTTTCTTAATACATATTCTAAAATACCGTTGTTTTTATAATATTCAACTTCTATTTGCGTATCAAGGCGACATAATACTTGGAATTCCAATACTTTCCCATTTGTTTTATATGCTTTTACTTGTAGAATAGTTCTTGGAGTTATCTCACTTATTTCTAAGATATCGATTGTTTCACTTCCATCTAATCCTAAGTCTTTCCAGCTTGTATCTATAAATTGTAAAGGCAAGACACCCATACCTACAAGATTACTTCTATGGATTCGTTCGTAACTTTGAGCAATTACTGCGCTTACTCCTAAAAGTGATGTTCCTTTTGCTGCCCAGTCTCTTGAACTACCTGTTCCGTACTCTTTTCCTGCTAAAATAACACTTGCACTCTTTTCTTGTTTGTATTTCATCGCAATATTGTAGATATAATCTTCTTCTTCGTTTGGCATATATTTTGAAAAACCACCCTCTTTTGGATAAACAAGATTATTATTTATACGAACATTAGCAAATGTTCCTCTCATCATTACTTCATGATTTCCTCTTCTTGAACCATAAGAGTTAAACTCTTCAACTTTTATTCCTTCTTCTTGTAAGTATTTACCTGCTGGATACTCAGGTGGAATTATTCCTGCAGGAGAGATATGATCTGTAGTTACAGTATCTCCAAACATTGCTAATATTTTAGCTTTTTGAATATCTTCTTTTTTTGTTGTATTTAAAGTAAAATTATCAAAAAAAGGTGCTTTTTTAATATAGCTTGACTTTTCAATCCATTTATAAGTATCTGATTTAGTTATTGGTAAACTTTTCCAATTTTCATCACCTTGTAAAATCTGTGCATATCTTTGTTTATATTGTTCACTAGTAACATTTTTATTAATTAGTTCTCTTACTTCATCATTTTGAGGCCATAAATCTTTCATAAAAATAGGATTTTCATTTTTATCAAAAGCAATTGGATCTTTGTATAAATCAATATCAACAGTTCCTGCTATTGCATAAATCATTACTAGCATTGGAGACATTAGATAGTTTTGTCTTACATAAGGATGAATTCGGGCTTCAAAGTTTCTATTTCCAGAAAGCACTGAAGCAACTGAAAGTTTATTTTCAATGATAGCATCATTGATAGGTTTTTTTAAAGGCCCTGAATTCCCTATACAAGTAGTACAGCCATAAGCTGTAAGATTAAAGCCTAATTTATCTAGATATTTATCAAGTTGGGCACTTTTTAAGTAGTCAGTGACCACTTTAGACCCTGGAGCTAAACTTGTTTTAACATATGGTTTTATAGACAGACCTAGTTCTACAGCTTTTTTTGCAATAAGACCAGCTCCTAGCATAACAAAGGGATTTGAGGTATTTGTACAGCTGGTAATTGCTGCAATTACTATATCACTTTGTTTTAAAGCTATTGTTTCTGTCTCAAGTTCTATATCTACACTTTTGTAACTTCCTGCTTCTTCTTTTGTAGTTTTTTGCAATTGGTCTAAGAATAAATGTTGATGTGGTTCTTTAGGTCCTGCTATACTTGGTTTTACACTTGAGAGATCAAATTCAATAGTATCTGTATATTCAGGTTCATTTTCTTCATCATAAAAAAGCATATTGTTTTTTGTATAACTTTCAACAAATTGTGCTTGATCTGCTCTATTTGTCTCTTTCATATATCGTAAAGTCTCATCATCTACTGGGAAAAATGCCATAGTTGAACCAAATTCAGGAGACATATTAGATATAGTGGCTCTATCTGGTAATGTTAAAGATTTTAGTCCTGGTCCGTATACTTCAACAAATTTCTCTACAACTTTATATTCACGAAGTATTTTTGTTATAGCTAATACTACATCCGTTCCTGTAATTCCTTCCTTTATCTCTCCTGATAAACGAAGTCCTATCACTTCAGGTATTGGCATATAATAAGGTTGCCCTAACATTACGGCTTCTGCTTCAATTCCACCTACTCCCCAACCCATTACCCCAATAGAATTTATCATAGTTGTATGGGAATCAGTTCCAACTAATGTGTCACAATAAGCAATTTTCTCTCCATCTTTTTCTTCTCTTTGAACAATTTGTCCTAAATATTCTAGATTTACTTGATGGCAAATTCCTGATCTTGGAGGAACAATACGAAGATTATCAAAACTTACTTGAGCCCATTTTAAAACAGAATATCTTTCTTCATTTCTTTTATATTCCATTTGTACATTTTTATCTAAACTATCTTCTGTTCCATTAAAATCAACTTGTACAGAGTGATCTACAATAAGATCAACTGGTACCAAAGGATTGATAAGTGATGCATCTTTGCCTTCTTTTGCAATAGCATCTCGCATAGAAGCTAAATCAACAATTGCAGGTATTCCTGTAAAATCTTGCATAATAACTCTTGCTGGATGATATGGAATTTCATATGGAGTTTCATATTTCTTTTTCCAAGAAGCAAGTTCTTTTATATCTTGTTCCGTAATCATTTTCTGATCAAAATTCCTAAGTAGGTTTTCTAATAAGATACGAATTGAGTAGGGAAGTTTATTTATTTTTGTTAAATCTGAGGTTTGAAGTTTTTTTAGATCATAAAAAGTATATTTCTGTTCAGCAAACTCAAAGTGGCTTTTAAACTCTTCTTTTTTCATAGGTGTCCCCTTTTTTAAAGATGAATCCTACAATTATATTTAAATTTACTGATGATAATTTTAAGTGTATAGATTAAATTAAAAAACCAAGAACCTAAGTCCTTGGTTTTAATATGATTTGAAATAATGTTAGACTATCTTACTGAATCGAAGAAATAATCTGTTTGGGCAATATCTTTAGTCTCTTCATCTAATTGGTCTAAGATACCATTAGTAATCCAAGTTAAAAGGTTGATACCACCTTCATACCCACTCATTGAGTATCTATGTAAGTGATGTCTATCAAAAATTGGGAACCCAATTCTAATAAGTGGAGTTTTTGTATCTCTGTAAAGTTCTTTACCATAAACATTTCCAATCATGAAATCAACTGGTTCTGTGAATAATAATGATCTTAATGCCCATAAATCTTTACCTGGCCAAATATTACATTCACTAGATCTATTTGATTTATCTAAGATTTCTCTCATTTGGGCTTCCCAATTTTTTCTTGGTGCATTATGACATACAACATGAGTTGGAATTGCTCCCATTTCAACTAAGAAAGAAACCATTCCTAATAAGAAATCAGGATCTCCCCAGATTGCGATTTTTTTACCATGCATATATGGGTAAGAATCTTGCATTGCATCAACAAGTCTAGCTCTTTGTTGTTTTAATTCTTCTGGAACTTCTTTACCAGTTAATTCTGCTAATTTCATAACAAATGCGTCTGTACCACTTAAACCAATTGGATTACAAGTTTCATAAGTTTGTTTCCATTTGTTTTTAATAGTTTTAGCAGTTGCTATTGTAGAATACTTTTGTAAAGAGATAGTTGCTTTTGCATTTACTGCAGTTTTAGCATCTTCAATTTTAGTTCCACCAGCATATAATTTATATTCACCAGCTCCAGTATCCCATTGCTCTTCATGGTCACCAATCATTATGATTTTATCACCGAACATTTTAGAGATTTTTTTAATCTCTTTTAATGAACCTAAATATGGTTCAAATCCAGGGATAATATTAATTCTCTCTTCATCAACTTTTTCAGCTTTAGGAGGATTTAATTGCTCTAAAGTAGATTTCATCATATTATCGTAACCTGTAATATGCGAACCAACAAAAGATGGAGTATGTGCATGAGGAATAAGAACGTCATCTAATTCACCTTCTGCTTCTTCTTTAGCTCCAATAATAAATGCACCTAAGTCATCACCGATAACTTCTGCCATACAAGTTGTACTAACAGCAATCATTTCAGGCTTATATAACGCGTTACAGTTTCTTAACCCATCTTTCATATTTGCTAATCCACCAAATACCGCTGCAGATTCACTCATTGAATCAGAAACACATGGAGTTGGTTCTTTAAAGTGTCTTGTAAAATATGTTCTAAAGTATGCAACACACCCATGGCTTCCATGTACATAAGGCATAGTATTTTCAAAACCAAGACCTACCATTACTGCACCTAGAGGTTGACAAGCTTTAGCAGGGTTAACAGTAATTGCTTCTCTTGCAAGATTTTTTTCTCTATAATCCCATGATTTAGTCCATTCTTGGATTTCATCAACTTTAGCTGGATTGATAGCTCCCATTGAACCTTCAAATTCTTTTTTATTTTTTAAAACTTCTTGATATTCAGGTTTTAAAAATAGTTTTTGTCCGTTTACTATATTATCTAAATCTTGCATATTACGCTCCCACTTCTTCTTTGTCCCATGGTGCTTTAGTATGATTCCAAACAGGAGAATTCATAGCTAAATCCATATCTTTCGCAAAAATTGCAAATGCATCATACCCATGGTATGGTCCACTGTAATCCCAAGAGTGCATTTGTCTAAATGGTAATCCCATTTTTTGAAATACATATTTCTCTTTTACCCCAGCTGCAACTAAGTCAGGTCTCAATTTTTTAACAAATTCTTCTAACTCATACTCATTTGCATCATCATAAATAAGTGTTGATCTTCCTAAATCTTCTTTAGTTCTTTTATAATCATCACCATGTCCGAACTCATAACCAGTACCAATAACTTCCATTCCTAAATCTTCATAAGCTCCAATAACGTGTCTTGGTCTTAATCCACCAACATAAAGCATAACTTTTTTACCCTCTAACATTGGTTTATATTTAGCAATAACAGCGTCTGTCATTGCAGTATATTTAGCTATTGTAGCTTCAGTTTTTGCTTGTATTGTCTCATCAAAGAATGAAGCAATTTTTCTTAAAGACTCAGTAGTTTTACTTGGTCCAAAGAAGTTATATTCCATCCAAGGTATACCAAACTCTTGCTCCATATGTCTAGAAATATAGTTCATAGATCTATAACAGTGAAGTAAGTTTAATTTTGCTTTCGGCGCAATTGCTAACTCTTTATAAGTAGCATCACCAGACCATTGTGCAATAACTCTTAATCCCATTTCTTCTAAGATTAATCTTGTAGACCAAGCATCTCCCCCGATGTTATAATCTCCAATAATTGCTACATCATAAGGAGTTGATTCAAAATCTTTTCTATGTGATGTATCAGGCATAACATGATCTCTTATCATATCATTTGCGATGTGGTGACCAAGAGATTGTGAAACCCCTCTAAACCCTTCACATGATACAGCAACAGTTTGATGACCTGTCTCTTTTTTATGCACTTTAGCTACTGCTTGAATATCATCACCGATTAGACCGATTGGACATTCTGATTGAATTGAAATACCATTGTTTAATGGGAATAATTCATCAATCTCTTCTAATGCTTTTTTAAGTTTTTTATCTCCACCGAAAACGATATCTTTTTCGTTAAAGTCAGTTGAGAAGTTCATTGTAACAAATGTATCAACACCAGTTGTACCGATATAATAATTTCTTCTACCACCTCTTGAATATTGTCCACATCCAATTGGTCCATGAGAGATATGAATCATATCTTTAATTGGTCCCCAAACAACCCCTTTAGATCCTGCGTATGCACAACCTCTTTGTGACATAACACCTGGTACAGTTTGTTTGTTACTTCTTGTAGTATCACAAGAACCTTTAACACCTTCTGGATTGTCAACTCCTAAGTGTTTTGCTCTATTTTTTTTAGCTTTTTCTGGATAAGCTTCAAGTACTTCTGCAATCGCTTGCTTTTGAAGACTCTCTAATGTTTCTGGTCCCATAATTTTTTCCTTATAAATTGTCCCAATTTTTAAGGGACTTTATTTTTATAATTTCTTTTGACAAGGATTTGTAAAAAATCCGCAAAAGTTGTCAACTCCTAAAGAGAACAACGAGTTGTCCTTTTTATAATTTTGTTTACGCTACTTTAACTCTATATAGATTCATGTCATCTAATTTTTTACAAATAGCTTTAGTTGCATCACCATCTACAGATTTTGATATTTCAGAAATTTGGTATTTATTAGTATAATAAACCATTTTATAACCATCTTTTTCTTTACACTCAGTATTAGTATAATAATCAACTAATGCAGTATGTAAAAAAGAACCTTCTGGGATAGAAATTTCTTCTAATTTTACACCTTCTCTTGTTTCACTTGAAACAGTTACAGATTTACCTGTAGCATCAATTCCATCTTGCACTTTCTTTATTACTTTATCAAAACTTACATCATTACCCATATCAGCTGGGAAGTGGTATCCACATACAAACATTTTATTCTCCTTTTAAAATGTCCCATTTTTAAAGGGACCTATATTTTATGACTTCTTTTAACAAGATTTATAAAAAATCTTTAAAGAAGCAAATCCTAAAGGGCGAAAGAATTCGCCAACATACAGCTTAATACTTACTATTTTTTAAGCTTCTTCTGCTTTTTTACCTAAGTTTTCTTCGTCAACTTCTTCTTCTAATCCAAATTCCATTAATAGATTTTCTAAGTCATCCATTTCTAATGGTTCAGGAATAACTTTTAAATCATTAGCGATGATTTTTCTAGCTAATTCTTTATATTCCATAGCTTGATCTGAAGATGGAGCAAATTCAACAACTGTCATTCTTCTTAATTCAGCTCTTTGTACATGGTTAGATCTTGGTACGAAGTGAATCATTTGAGTACCAATTTGCATTGCTAAGTGTTTAGCAAGGTCATACTCTTTATCTGTCATTCTCGCATTACAAATTAAACCAGCAAGTCTAACTCCACCAGTATTTGCATATTTTAAAATACCTTTAGAAATATTGTTAGCTGCGTACATAGCCATCATTTCACCAGACATTACGATATAAATCTCTTGTGCTTTACCTTCTCTAATTGGCATAGCAAATCCACCACAAACAACATCTCCAAGAACATCATAAGATACGAAATCTAACTCATCATCATATGCACCTTCTTCTTCTAAGAAGTTAATTGCTGTAATAACACCTCTACCTGCACATCCAACACCTGGCTCAGGACCACCTGATTCTGTACAATTAATATAACCTTCAGTAATATCAGTATTGTCTGGGTGAAATTCACCAGCACCTGGTTTACATACATCTTCTAATTCTAAATCTTCAACAGTTCCAGCCTCAGATGCTAATTGCATAATTGTAGATTGTGCTTTTTCATGTAAGATAAGTCTAGTTGAATCCGCTTTTGGGTCACACCCAACGATTAAAATTTTCTTTGCATAGTAGTGACACATTGCTGCTAATGTGTTTTGAGATGTAGTTGATTTACCAATCCCACCTTTTCCATAAAACGCTATTTGTCTTAAATCTGACATATTGTCTCCTTTTAATATTATTAATTACAAATAGATAATTGCATATTGCGTTCCACAAGATGAAAAAAAGAATATTTTTTTTAAATATTTTTATAATTCCCCGTAAAATAGGAGTTTGGGTGGATAAATTCTTTTTATAAGTTGAAAATAGGATAAAATTTATCTTGTTTGCATAATTGTTTTTTTACTACAAATTTTGTAAATTTTGTTATTTTGGAGTGTAAGTTTTAGTAAAATCAACCATAGGTTGATTTAAAATGTGAGCTTTATTTTAATTAAATTTTAGAATTCTTTACAAAATTCTTTACTATATTTAGCTTCTCCTATAAAAACTAAAATATCATTTTCTTTTATTTTATAAGAGGAGTCAATATTTAAAACCCAAGTTCCATCTGATTTATAAGAGACTATTTTAAGTTTTTTGTACTCTTCTTTTATCTCATAAATTCTTCTATTGATAAATTTTTCATTTGCTACTAGTTTTATGATTTTTATATTGTTACTTATGTCTATCTCTTCTATAGTCATATTATCAATAAGTTTATTTACTAACATTCTTCCCGCTATTTTTTCAGGATAGATTATTTTAAAAGCACCAATTTTTGATAATATTTCACCATGAGTTGATGTGATAGCTTTTGCAATAATATTTTGATTATTTAAATCTTTTAGTGCCATTACTGTTAAAATACTTGCTTCTATATTTTCACCAATACTAACAATAACCGTATCAAGATTGTATATTCCAACATCTTCTAGGGCTTGTTTATTTGTACTATCAAGTACAAAAGCATTATCAATGTATTCGCTTATCTCTTGAATTCTTTTTTCATCATTATCTACTGCTATTACTTTTACATCTAATCTTGATAAACTCTTTACAATATAAGATCCAAATTTTCCTAATCCAATAACTGCGATTGTTTTCATATAATAATCCTTCCTACTGGGTATTTAAAATGTTTTGTTTTTGCTTTTCCTACTAAGATTAAACCAAAAGCAAAGACTCCAAGTCTTCCTGCTAACATCATAATTATGATAATACTTTTTCCAAAGGTGTCAAATTCTTGAGAAAAACTTAGAATATCCCCATTCCCTGTTGATACTCCAACTGTCCCAAAGGCAGAAACAACTTCAAATAAAATTCTTAAAAAAGGTAAATTTTGTGTTTCTACTAATATTAAAGTGGCTAAAAGTACAAAGAAAGAGGATGAAAGAATAATTGCTAGAGCTTTATTTATAATTTTTTGTTCAATTGTTCTTTTAAAAATACTTGGTTGTTGATTACTCTCTTTTAAAATATAAATTACTGTAATAATTAAAATAGCAACAGTAGTTATTTTCATACCACCAGCTGTACTTCCTTGTCCTGCTCCTGTCATCATAAATAAGGTTGAAAAGAAAAGAGAAGATTCTTTTAATGCTCCCAAATCAATGCTATTAAAACCGCTAGTTCTAAAGTTAATCGAGAGAAAAAAAGCATTTAATAATTTATCATAAACAGATAAGTTTCCAAGAGTTTTTGGGTTATCCCATTCAATGGATAAAAATAATATCATTCCTGCAATTATTAAAATAATTGTTCCATATATCATAATTCTTGTATGAATAGTAAACCTTTTAGCAAATTTTCTATTTTCATAAATTTCAATTAAAACAAAATATCCCATTCCTCCTAAGACTACTAAGATACAGATTGTAACTAAGGAAATAGTGTCACTTTGATATCCTACAAGACTATTTGTAAATAAAGAGAAGCCTGCATTGTTAAACGCACTTACACTATGAAATATTCCATACCAAATAGATTCCAAAAGATCATACTTCTTAAGAAATTGAGTAGTTAAAACAATAGCTCCTGCTAGTTCTATAACTAATACAACAGCAAAAATCTTTTTTAAGAATCTTCGAACATGCATGTTTGGTAAATCTAATGATTGTCTCATTGCTCTTTTTTCATCTATATCTAGTCTTTGTCTAAGAGATAAAAAGAAAATGATTACTAATGACATATATCCTATTCCACCAATTTGGATAAGAATCATAATAATAACTTCACCTAAAAAAGTAAAGTTTTCAGAAGTACTTGTAACAATGAGTCCTGTCACACATGTAGCACTAGTAGCTGTAAAAATAGAATCGATAAAGGATAAACTTCCTTTATGACAAATAGGCAAAGAAAGAACTAATGCTCCAAAAAATATAACTAATACATATCCTAAAAATATAGATTTTACATATTTATGTTCCACTAATTATTAATCCTAATTTTCACTATAAGAAAATCTATAACCAATTCCAGACTCAGTTTTTATATATTTTGGTCTAGTACTGTTTTGTTCTATTTTTTTTCTTAAAGTATTTACATAAGTTCTTAAATATTGCATTTCAGTTTGATAACCTGTTCCCCATACTTCATTTAGAATTTGTTTATGGGTTAAGGTTTTGTTTGCATTTATCATAAAATATTTTAACAACTCATATTCAATAGGGGTTAGTTTTAGTACTTCTTTTTTGAATTTGATAGTTCTTGTACTAATATCCAAATCTAAGTCATTGCAAATAAATTTATTATCAATCTCTTCTTTTGTAATATTTCTTCTTAAATTTGCCCTTATTCTTGCCAATAGCTCATTTACTGAAAATGGTTTTGTAATATAATCATCTGCTCCAACATCTAAAGCAGCCACAATTTCTTTTTCATCATGTCTTGCTGTTAGAACGATAATTGGTACTTTTGATATTTCTCTAATTTGTTTTATTAAATCTTTCCCATCACCATCTGGTAGTCCTAAATCAACTATAAGAAGACTTGGATTATGACTTAAGAACATCATTATAGCATTTTTCTTGCTTTCACTTGAAATAAAATTAAAAGCATACTCTTTAAATGTTATTTCTAATAATTTTTTTACAGAAGAATCATCTTCTATTATATGTATTAACTCTTTCATATTAGTTTTGCTCTTTTTAATACGGGTAGATTTATCTCTATTAGTATGCCATTATTTTGTGAAATAGCTTTAATCTCTCCATTATGAAGTTTAACTATACTTTTACAAATAGCCAAACCAATACCACTACCTGAGATATCATTGGTATCTTCTACCCTATAAAATTTATCAAAAATATTTTTTAATTTTTCTTCATCTATAAATTCTGTTTCGTTAAATACTTGAATTTTTATATAATTATTGCAATCAATCACTTCAAAATCTATTTTTGCATTGGTAGATGAATATTTAAATGCATTATCAAGTAAATTTACTACTAATTGAGTAAGTAAAGTATTATCTCCCCAAAATAGTCCTGTCTCTTCAATATTTACTATTACTTTTTCATCACTTTGTTTTTGAGAAAATTCATCTAAGGCAACTCCCACAATATCTTCGAAATCACACCATTGAAGTTTTAAATTAATATTGCCACTTGATAATCTAGTACTATCAAGAATATTTGTAATAAGTCTTTCCATTCTAATAGAAGCATAATTTATATCTTCTAGTAGGTTATTTTTATTTGTTTCAGTTAACTCATTGTTTGATAATATTAAATTAATACTTCCATGAATAGTTGATAAGGGAGTTCTTAAATCATGGGAAATAATATGTAATAAACTCTCTCTTAATTCATTTTGTTTCATTTGATTGCTTATGCTTTTTGCTTGATAAGTAATTATCCACCCAACAATTCCAAAAATCAAAAAACTCCAAATATAGAGTTCATTGTGCACAGAAAAGCTATATATTGGGGGAATGTATAAAAAATTTAGAAGAACTACACAAAGAATTGTCATAAAAAAAGTAGCTTTACCTTTTCCATGAATAGCTACTACAATAACAGGAATAATATGTATAAGTGCTATGTTTATGATGTCTAAAGAGCTTCTAAATATGTGACTAATAATAGTAATGATTAATAAAATTCCTAAGGCTTTTAGTATGTAATTATATTTTCTATATGGGAAAAGTAGATTCATCATTTTAAGCTTTAAATAGTTTTATTATTAACAAAAATATTAAAAAAGATAAAATAGAAAGCATAATAATATTTGGTGTAGTCATATTTTTTTCTTTAAAATAGGTGTGACTACTATTATATGTTGTATTATCTAAAGAAAAAATCAAAAAACAAATTTAAATATCAAAATTTTATAAAGATGCTTTTTATTAATTAATATAAAAGCTTAAGCACATATATTTTCAAAGATACTTTCTTTTCCTTCAAAAGTTTTTTTACTTGTCTCTTCAACAATAGTATTTGCAATATTTGATGTTTCAGTTGCAATTTTATTTGATTTAGAAGATATTTCTGAGTTTGTATAAATTTGTTTTTCTAAAACTTTTACGGAATTGTTAATTTGAACTATACCTTCTTGTTGTTTTTTAGAAGTAATTGCCACTTCATTAATCAATTCTATTGTTTTATCAATATCAATGTTTAAATTTGAATATCCCTCTATCATCTCATTTGCGATAGCTTTTCCTTCATTGGCTTTTTGATTTGCAGCTTCAACTAGTTTTTTTATATCCTTTGCCGCTTCTGTACTTTTATTTGCAAGATTTCTTACTTCTTGGGCAACTACTGCAAATCCTTTTCCTGCTTCTCCTGCAGTTGCAGCTTCAACGGCGGCATTTAGTGATAAAATGTTAGTTTGAAATGCAATTTGATCAATGATACTTATTGCTTCATTTATCGAACTTACTTCTTCATTGATCTCATCCATAGAAATATTAGTTTTATTTGCAAGGTTCTCTCCCTCTTTTGCAGATTTTATAACTGCATTTGCAAATTCAGACATTTCAATTGTTTTTTCGTATGTTTTACTAACATTTTGTGTGATTTCTTCTAATACAAGTGTTGTCTCTTCTAAGCTTGTAGATGCTTTTGTTGAAGAGCTATTTAGTTTAAAAGCATTATCTAATAAAATTTTAGATGATTTTTGTAAGATAGTACCATTTTTTTTATTTTCTAATAACATATAAGTAATTGCATTTTTAAGTTCATTAATTGAAGTTGATAAATTTATAAACTCACCATCATCTGAAATATTTTTTAAAATTAAATCATTTGTGTAGTTGTAATTAGTATATTCATTAAGAATATTATTAATAATCTCAAAATGTTTTTTTGTATTTATTATCATATCATTAACAACTATCTTAAATTCTTCCAATACTTTATTTGAAGTTTTTACTTGAATAATATTATTATATCTACCATTTTTGACCTGTTCTAGGATATCTTTTGCTTCTGTAATAAATAAGAGTTCTTCTTGTTCTTTGATTTTTTGTTTTTTATCTCTTGTATCAATAATATTTTTTATTTCAGAGTATTCACTTGCAAAAGAAGTATTTATTTTAAGTTTTGCATCTTTATTATCCATATTTTTAAAAAAATTTACTAATTCTTTTGATAATTTTTTACCATTTTTTCTTTCATCTAGTTCATGAAAAATTAAAGCTATTGCAATAACAATTTGAATTGTTTGTGAAGTTGTATTTGTTGTAAAAAATAGTGCATTAATAGGTAATAATAACATTCCAAGATAATGAATTATTGTCATTCTAAAATATAATGATTTTATATTAAACATATGTGGTCCTTTTTTTAGAATATTATCTAAATAGGACAAAAAGAGTATTGATTAAAATCAATACTCTTCAAAAGGGAGAGCATTTAAATCTTTCCCCTTTATTTTTTGTTGTTTACAGTGGTATAATTTTTTTGGAGTTATTATTTATTTAGTTCTTTTATTCATCTCTTTTGCTTTAACATCATTTTTACCAATAAACTCTTTTTCATTTGCTTCTGAAACAATAAGTTTTGCAATAGTATCTGTTGTTGTTGCTATATCATGTGCTTGAGATGCAACCATTGCATTTTGTTGAGTTTGTTGATCAAGTTGAGTTACTGCTGTATTTATTTGTTCTATTCCTGTTTGTTGTTCTTTACTTGACATTTCAATATCAGAAATAAGATTTATAGTTTCTTGAATATTTTGATTTAACTCTTTATATCCTTCTATCATATTTCCAGCTATATTTTTACCCTCATTTGCTTTTGAAGTAGCATTCTCAACTAATGTTTTTATCTCTTTTGCTGCTTCTGCAGAACGAGAAGCTAAGTTTCTTACTTCTTGTGCAACTACGGCAAAGCCTTTACCTGCTTCTCCTGCAGTTGCAGCTTCTACTGCTGCATTTAGAGATAAAATATTTGTTTGAAATGCAATTTGATCAATCACGCTAATTGCTTCATTGATAGATTTAACTTGCTCATTTATTTCATCCATTGCAACTGTTGTTTGTTTTGCAAGCTTTTCCCCATTTGACACAGAAGTTGTAACATTAGTTGAATTACTTGCCATTTTTGCAATATTTTGAGTGTTGTTTCTAATATTTGCAGTTATCTCTTCTAAGGCTGCTGCTGTTTCTTCTAAACTTGCTGCTGCTTCATTTGAACTTTGATTCAATTTATCAACATTTGCTAAAAGTAAATCTGAACCTTTATCAAGGGTCAATCCATTTGCTTTATTTTCTACTAACATTTCATTTACAACATTAGCAAGATTGTTTAATCCTTGAGCTACTTCCCCTAAATTGTTTCCTTCTATTCTATGGGTAAAGTTTAATTTTTGAAAAGATAATAAGGCAGCTGATATTTTATTTAAATCACCATCTACTTTAGTAGATACAATTTCAAATAAGTCATTAATGCCATTTTTAAGATTCTCTATACCTTCATTTTGTGTTTTTTCTTGTATAGTTTGTTTCATAATACCTGTTTTTGCTATATCAATTGCCTTATTAACAGCTTTTATTACATTTTTTGCATCAGTAATATCTTGCGCGAACTTAACAACACGAGTCACTTTCCCACTTTTATTTTTTACAGGAGTATATGAAGCTTGAATCCAAACAGAAGTACCATCTTTTCTAATTCTTTCAAATTCATTTATTTGAGATAACCCTTTATTTAAACTCTCCCAAAATTCAGTATACTCTTTTGTAGTTACATATGTTTTATCACAAAACATTCTATGATGCTTACCAGCTGTTTCTTCTAATTTATAACCCAAAACATTTAGAAAATTATTATTTGCATGTATTATTGTTCCATCTGGTTTAAATGAGATAATTGCATAGTTTTCATCCATTGCAGTTAATCTGGCAGATTCTTCTTCTGTTTTGCCTAAATTAAACATTATATTCCTTCTTTATTAAAATTATTTTCTGTTATTCTAAGTTATTTTTCTAATATACTTTAAAAATAATATCTTATGTTATCTTAAAAACAAACTATTTAGTAGTTAGTTTATGTTATTTGATATGAGATAATGAGCTTTATTAGTGTAGAATAAAGCTATAGATTTTCTACTTTGTAAAGCTTTTTTCTCTCTTTTGAAGAGGGAACATCCAACATCTTTCTGTATTTCGTAATAGTTCTTCTTACCATTTCTAGGTTAAATTTATCTTGAATAGCATCTAAAATATCTTGGTCTGTTAATGGTATTTCCTTATCTTCATATTCTACAAGACTTTTTATATAATTTTTTATCTCTGAAGATGATAAATCTTTATTGTTAACTGCATTTGAAAAGAAATGTTTTAAAGGATATGTTCCCAAAGAACACTCAATATACTTATTTGCCACAGCTCTTGAAATTGTTGATTCTGCAAAACCAATTTCATTTGCTAATTCTTGCATAGAGTAGGGTTTTAGTTCACCACCCACAAAAAATGAAATTTGTTTTTCCACAATCAAAAGAACTATTTTGTATAAAGTTGATTTTCGTAAACCTAATAAGTTTACTAAATCTCTTGCTTCTTTTAATTTCTCTTTTATTCCCTCATTTTTAGAATTAAAAGCATCTTTTACTTCTAAATCTGGGTAATAAGCATGATTTATTTTGATATTGATATCTTCGCCAATATCCACAAAAAAATCAGGAATTATTTGTACATTGTCATTCATATAATTTACAGCAGGAGGATTATTAAAGTATTTTATTACCTCTTTTGCATCTTCAAACCTATGGTGTGCTGCATATTTATCCAAATGAGAAATATCTTTAATAATCTTTTTTATGAAGTTATATAATTCGTCATCAATTTTTTTATCACAGGCATCTAATTGAAAAAGAAATGACTCTGATAAATCTTTTGCTCCAATTCCGCTTGGTTCTAGAAGTGAAAATCTTTGTCTTATAGACTCAACATACTCTTTATATACATTACAAGTTTGAGCTATTTTTTCTATATCTCCTTCAAAATATCCCTCTTCATTTATGTCACAAATGATTTCCATAGCTACTTTTTGAGAGTTTGGAGTTGAAAAATTTGGGGCACATATTTGTTCACTTATTACATCATTTAAAGATTCATTATAAATTGCCAAAGATTCTATAAACTCCCCACTAGTTCCTTGTGGCATAAAGTTTGCATAAAACTCTTTTGGTTTTTTTATTTCCAAAAATGGATTTTCATAAGAGACATTTTTTAGATGTTTCTCTAGGTCTTGAAGTGAAGATTGTAGCATTGGTAACCACAATTTCAAAGATAAGTTAAGATTTTGCTTTTGTGAAGCCGAGGTTGATAATGTTTGTGCCATTATGATATTTTGCCCAAATTCAAAAAGAATTTGGACATTTCCTTGTATATTTTTTAATACTTAATTCTAATAACACCATTAGGCTTAACTATTTTCATTTGGCAAGACAATCTTGTTTTCTCAGTTGCTGTACCTACACAATTCTCTTTGATTACTTTTACTTCTTTTTCATTTATTGGAGAAATAAACTCCATACCTTGTTCAATTTCAACTACACATGTTCCACATTCTCCATCTCTACATCCAAAAGGTAAAGCTGAACCTGATGCTTCAACAACATCTTGAATTGTACTTCCTGGTTTAACATTAATTGCTAAAAAATCGTTTATAATTTCTACTCTAGTTGTCATTTATCTTCCTTTTAAATTGTCCCAATTTTAAAGGGACCTTCATTTTTTATCTACTTTTTAACAGGATTTATAAAAAATCCTTAAAAGTAGCAAAATCCTAAAGAGCGAATGAATTCGCTTTTTTATACTGATTAACTTATTGTTATTTTAATTTGTATGGTTTTACTAAAATATCACCTTTGATTAACATCATTGGTGCAATTCTAACTTTTGGGCTGATTGTAAATTGTTGACATTGTAAAGCTTCATCAGAAGTGATTGCTCCCAATTTAACTAAGACATCTAACTCTTCATCTTCCATGTAACTTGTTGGTTCTTCATCTGCAAGATTTTCAACATAGATTAAACTTTTTGCATAATCTTTTGCATCAGATATAAGAGGAACACCTTTTTCTTTAGCCAATCTAACAATTGGTTCACCGATTTTTGCATCATAAATACCATCAGTAACAGTATCAAAATGCATAAAAATAACTTTTGCCATATTTTGTCTCCTTTTTTAGCTTGTTTTCTTCATACAAACCAAGCCATATGATAAAGTTCTAAAAACTCTTTCATCTGACTTGGTTAATAATTTAATCTTTTGAATAGTATTTTTCTCTATGTTTCCTCATAAATTCTAACTCTTCTTCTACTTCATCCCTATAATCTTCCATTGCTTCTAGTTCATGTTCTCTACACCCTACTATTTCAACTGGAACATCTAATAATCCTAAAAAGTGAACTTCATATACTCGAATTACTTGTAAAAAATCACCCATAGATTTGATATATCCAATTGCACCTGCTGGCATTAGTTGTGCTCCAATTGGTGCATGAGGATAGGTTCCATCATTAACTATCTCTTTTAGAAGTTTAACTTTTTGACCTATTCCAAACTTTGGTTTGTCTTCATCTTTTCCTGAACGACCTGCTGTTACACTATCATGAAGAGGTGTGTTAGCATCTACGATATCTTTATGTGTAAATCCATCTTTAGCACCCACAACTTCCTCCTGCTCCTGTTGGACTTGGACTGCAAGACGAACAACCCTCTAATTTCCCAGTCTCATACATATTCCAAACATCTGCAGCACTTGGTGAGTGACCATTTTTATAATCACCATAAACTCTTAACAGAGAAAATTTCAAAAATTCTAAAAGCTTATTTTCTTCAGAAATTGAAGATAAACCTTTTTTTATAAGTGTTCCATACTCTTTCATCATATGAAATCTTTTTACATTGATTAGTTTTTGGTCGAAATCTATATCAAAAAATTTAAAAAAATCTTCTGTATCTCTTAATTTATAAAACTCTTCTATTGTTTTCATTTTATATCCTTTAAAATGTCCCATTTTAAAGGGACCTTATTTTATTTTCATCTACTTTTTAACAGGATTTGTAAAAAATCCTTAAAAGTAGCAAAAACTAAAGGGTTTTAAGAATAAAACCTTTTTTTAAGCTGGAATCTCTTCTTTTAAAGAGTCAATCCATTTAGCTACTCTAATTTCTGTTTTATCTTTTTCATTATGTTCATCTATTGCTAAACCACAAAGTTTTCCATCTATTTCTGCTTGTGAGTATTCATACTTATAGTCATTTGCATCTACAAAACCAACAACATTTGCTCCAGCAGCTGTAAAGGTTTTGTAAAGTTTTCCTAAAGCTGAACAGAAGTGTTCACCATGTTTTACACTATCTCCTGCCCCAAATAAGGCAATAGTTTTCCCTGAAAAATCAATACCATCTGATTCTATTTCAAGTAAAGGATCAACCCACTCAAAATATACATCTCCTTGTCCCCAAGTAGAACTCCCAATGAAAAGAACATCGTGCTCAAGCATTTGATCTATATCATCAAAATCTTCTTCCATATTAATCACTTCTTCCACATCAAAAGCTTCTGCTAAGGCATCTGCAACTATCATAGATGTTCCACCTGCTGTTCCACAAAAAATTCCAATATTTGCCATACTTATGTCTCCTTTTTGTCTATACATTCTTATATTTGTTGTAAGTCTCTTCTGCTTTTACAAGATATTTTTCACCCTCTTTTAACAAATCTTCATATGTTCTAAATGAAAACCTATGAGCATCTTTAAAAAACTTCTCAGCTAATACAATTTTTCCTGCAAAAACTACTACTCTTCCAAATCCTTCATGGCTCATCTCCATTACAACTGAGCACATTACACCTGTAAGTTTTTCAAAAGCCAAAGCAACAGCTTGAAATACAAGTCTTATATCTTTGATTTGCATCTCATCTATATCTGCAATAATTGGAATGTTTTTTAAGTCCTCTTTAGTTCTTACATATTTTTCCACTAGTAAGTCTTCATCACTCTTATTAACCCATGTTCCAAATTGATCTAAGGCTCTAACTTGTCCAATTAGTGTTACTTTAAAAAGTTCTTTTTTATCCATTATGAAGCCTTTTTTTCTATAATTTTTTTGATAAAAGGAGGAGGATTTGTATTTAACATATCCTTTAGTTTTTTTACTTCTTCATCTATTGATACAACTTCTTTATACTTAATAGTGAAGATTCCATTATTGATAAGTTTTGCAGCTGCTATTGCTCCCACATTTGTAAAATATACAATGTCAACACCTTCTAAAAGTGCTACTGTTTTATCCGTATCTTTTTCAAGTACTTTTTTTATCTCACACATTGTTGATTGCTCTTTACTTATTTCATAAATAGCAAACTGTTTTGCACTACCAAAGTGAGAATCAATGTTCTCTAAATCAGTAGTTGCAAAAGCAACTTTTATAGTACCTTCTTGAGAGTCATTTGTTGTGATTTTAATACTGCTCATTTTTTTGTCCTAAAATAAATTTAAATAGATATATGCAAATAGTGTTCCACAAAAAATTAAGTAGTTTTTTTACTTCTAATTAGTGCCAGAAAATCTATAAGGTCACTTAGGAAAAATGCCCTATTTGTGAGCTCTGCAAAGTAAACATTTGTAAAAGTATTTTGAGATGTAAATGATTTTGCGCTTTGTACAAACTCTTTTGGTAATTGATTATTTATAGGAAGTGGTTTTATTAGTTCATCACAAACTTCTTCAAAAAGAAATAAAATTTCAGCAGGTTTTTCTTCACACAACATATAAATATCACTTCTATAAAGATCATATTTTTTATATAGTTGATGATAAGTCTCTTTACTCATTTTCCTACCGCCATTAAATATAAGATATTGTTTGAAGTGATTAAAGTATTTTGTATTTCATCATCAAAATAAGCTCCAATTCCAGTGGAGTTTATTTGTAGATTTGTTGCCTTTAAAGCAATAATATGAGCTAAAAAACCACTAAGTATAAGAGCTAAAGAGTAATTTGATCTTATTTTTGAAGTGAAAAATATAGTAGCACTTGAAGTCCCTCCTATTTTTTGATTAAAGGCTAAATTTGTTGATATCTCACTAAAATCACCCTCTTTTTGTAGTTTAAACTCTTTATAAATCCCTTTTTTTAGAGTATTTATTAGGTGATTTATAAAATATATTTCTATATGATATTTTTTTGCAAAACTAATAATACCTTGCATAATAGTTTCAAAATCTTCTTTATTGATAGGTTCTTGTTTAAATGCCCTTACTGATCTTCTTTTATCAATAGCATTTTGTAGATTTTCTTTTGATAACTCTTTTAAAAAGTCTATTTCCAATTTATCAAAATTTTTATGATAAGAGTGTGAATAAAACTCTTCAATAAATGGCTCTTTTATATAATAATCACAAGGGTTAACAAAAGGAATATTCTCCCTTAGTCTATTTGTCTCTATATCTTTATACTCACTTGAATAAATGGAAGCCACAAAGTGTTCATAGTTATCAAAAGAGAAGGCTTTATTTAGTTGTTTTTTTTTAAATCTAAAATTGAAAAGATGTTCTAAATCTTCTAACACTAATGAAGCATAAATTGAACCTAATTGGTGACCTGTATCAAGTAATAGATACCTTATAGCTCTTTTGTCATATTTCCATGAACTTCTAAAATATACATTACTAAGCAAGAAGATAAACTTTTGTTGTTTTATATTCATATAACTTTCTAAGCCATCATTACTTAATTCATGAATTAAAGTTAAAGAGTTTTCTATTGGTTCATAGTGATAAATACCATTTAAAAACTTTTTGATTCCTCTTATTTGAATATAAATTTCGCAAGGATAAAGCCCTCCAGCACTTGGATTTACTCTTAAGTTTACCTCATCCTTTCCATATTTTTTTGTATATGAAATTTTTCCAAAGTTTTTTATAAATTGTAACTCTTCATAATCATCAAGTTTAAAGCGTCTATAAAATTTTGGATAGCTTTTATATGCCCTTGCTTGAGTTTGCCAATTTATAAATTGGGTTTGCAAAAAAGCATTTTTTTGTGTAATGTCTGTTTGATTATGAAACTCTTGCATTTCTTAACATTTTTACGATTTTTGGAGTAACTGCTAAATCAATAGCCTTAAATCCATCAAGATTTTCAAAAGAGCTATTGGCTCCTTTTTCTAAGAGAAGTTTTACAAAATCTTCTTTTCCTGCACTTGCACAGTACATCAAAGCTGTTACATCATTTACATTTTTTGAATCTATTTCAATACCAGCATTTACAAGTAGTTCAAAACACTCATAAGATGAAGCAAAACAGGCATTCCAAAGTGCAGAATTTCCATCTACATTTTTCATATTTAAATCAACACCTAACTCTAATAACTCTTTTACAAGATTTACTTTTCCTTCTCTTGCTGCTTTCATTACAGCAGAGTTTCCATATTTACCTGCTTTATTTAAGTCATTTTCATCATAGTTATTACTTTTTAACCATGATTTTAATTCAATAGATAAAGTTTTCATACACTCATCCAGTTCTCGTGAGTATGGCCTTTTACTTTGGTGTTAATAACTTCTTCCAATGCTGATTCAAATTCATCTAAATCGAGTTTATGTTCAGCATTTGAAGGTATCTCTTTATATTTTATTACACCCTCTTTATCTATAATAAATACCGATTTTGCAATTAAATTTTCATTTAAATTCACTCCAAATTTTAAAGAAAATTTATTAAAGTCATTTGAGAGATTACCCTCATTCAATCCAAATACAGCTGCAACTTTTTTAATATCACTAATAGGGCTATTTGTTATAATATATACTAAAATCTTTGATTCAAATTTTTTCAAAATGTCATGTAAACCATTGTTATAATCTTTTATATTAGGTGAAGTGAGCATTATTTGTATTTTAGGTGCCATCATACCTATAACTTTGGATTCTCCATTTAACATCTCAACTCTAGATGCTGGTGCTTCAGAGTCAACTTTTCTCTCTTTTGTTTTTAAGATATAAAACTCTTTTTTGTATTTTACTTCCATTTATAAAATTTCCTTATGTGTTATTTGACAATTTGTATCAATTATCATTAAAGATTTTTTTAGCTGGTTTTTCTCATCCTTTACACTAAAGATTTTTGAGAACTCTTTGTATTCTCTTGAGATTAGCCCCTCTTTTAGTTCAAACTCTTTTATTATCTCTTCACACTCATCAATACTACTCATAGTGATAACAAAAGTTTCAGCTCTATTTTCGAAAAAGCTTATTGCATCGTTTAATTGTTCATTAAAGGCTTTAATATCAGGCAATGAAATCACAACTTGTATTTTGTCTTTTGGAATTCCCAATAATCTTGTAGTTCCATTTATCATCTCTAAACCTAATGCTTTTACTATTGGTCTTTGTAAATTAATGCCCATGAAATGCCCCTTGATTATGATGGTTTATTAGGTTTGCTAACTCAAAAAGTAAGTATGTACTTCCCTCATATAAAATATCATTTTTAAGTTGATTACCAACTCCTTCAAAATCAGGGAAACCTCTTAGCATAAGAGCTTTTTCATGTCTCATTGTGTATCTTTCCCCATGAAAGTTTGATATTAATATGTCACTTTCTTTTAGATATTTTTCAACATCTTCAAAATCACCAATTATTATATTTTCACATTCTATATTATCTAGTAAATCATTTTTATGGGTAGTTACTATGGCTTTTATATTTGCCCCTGCTTCAATAATAGTATTTGCAATACTTATACATTGATCAGGTTCAAGGGCTAATACAACAGAAGCACTTCCAATTGCAAAGTGAGAATCAAGCATAGCATCTTGCAATCTTTTTCTCCATCTAACAATACTTGGATGGGGAGTTGAGATATTTTTGATTTGGCAAAGGGCTTTGAAAAACTTATCACTATCTTCTAATCCACCTAAAGAATCAAAATGTAGTAATTTCATATTTTCATTTTTTGCTTTTAATTTATCTCCAGCTTTTTTTACACTACTTCCTATACTAATAGCTAGTGAACAAGTTCCTAATTTCTCTATATCTTCTACTGTTATTCCTCCACTACTTAAAGCACCTTGCTTTAATCCTAAGTGACCATCTAATGAATCACTTAAATCAGGAAGAGATAAAACTTCATAACCAAATAATGCTATTGTGTCTTTGATTTTTTCTATCTCTATTGGTTTTAGATTTACATTTGGAATAATTACTGCTTTATTCACATCAACTTCACTTGCATTTGCAACAAGTTGGTCAATGATTGCTTCAATAGATTTTGCAAAACCACTTTCAATAGAACCTTCAAAATCAGGAGTATTTACATAGACCATTTTTTGTTGGTCTTGGACAAGTAAACAAGCCCCTTTTATATCATCCCCTTTTGTCTCCGTAAGACCTGTTGTAAAAAGACCTACAAGATCAGTTTGTACTTTTTTAGTGATATTTTTAATTGATTCAGAAATCGCATAATCTCCTCCATCAATTACAGCTGTTATATCATTTACAGCTGTTGTTTGAACTGCTATTGGATCATTGAAATGTCTTGTAAAAAACACCTTTGAGAATGAAGCACAACCTTGCGCTCCATGCATAAGTGGCATACAGTTTTTTATTCCTAAAAAACAAAGCATCGCTCCCATGGGTTGAGATAGTTTGATAGGGTTTAATTGTAGAGGTTTTGCACTTATACTTTCCATGATATTTCCTATATTATTTTCAATATATATGCAAATAGTGTTCCTAAAATTAAAATAACAAAATAATCTCTAAAATAATTATCTTAATCTAATTTTAAGGTAAGTGCTCTTATAATTTTGTATTATTTAAATAATACAAAATTATAATTAAGGAGTAACTATGTCTGGAATTGATGACGTTGTGAATATTTTTAATGTTGGTTTTTTTCAAACAAATAACAATAATAAAAACCCAATTGATTTAAATATTCCAGAAAACTCTCAATTTGGTGATTTTAGTGAAAAACTTAAAGTAATAACTTCTGAAGCTACTTATCGCCCTCCTGAAACTGTCTATCTTGATGGATATGATTTTTCTGACCCAAAAAATCCTGTACCTACAAAAATTCCACTTACAGGTTATTTCCAACATCCTTTTTTAGATGAGGATGGAAACTGGGATGAGGAAGCAGAATATAAATCTTATGCAGAAACAGAATTGGAGTATAAAAAAGAAGTAGTAGCCAACTGGATGGAAGAAAGAGGTTATGATTTAAAAAATAATGCAGCCTTGATGAAAGCTTTATTGGAAAAAGAAGCATAACTATTTTATTCTTTTTAAATATTTAACATAAATTATAAGGAGTTACTTATGGCAACAATTGGGGAAATAACTGGTGGTTTTAGTTCTGGTATTTTTAAAACAGATACTAATGGTGAATTTAATATTCCAAAGGATTCTGAATTTGATGACCTAATGAAAGGAGAATTTACAGACGTAAGTTCAAGTAGTCTAGAGCCTGTACCTTATGAACAAGCTCCTTTGGAGTATGATAATAATACTGAATTAGCTAATAATGCAACTTTAATGAAAGCTGTATTAGGAAATCAAGGATAATTATTTTTATCCTTCTTTTACACTTGACATAAGTAGGGATATCCATTTAGTAGTTTTATTTGAATCAAAGGCAATTTTTAATGTCATTGTAATAGGAACTGCTAAAAACATCCCTACTATTCCCAATACCCAACCCCACAAAATCAATGAGAAAAATATAACTAAAGGAGAAAGACCAAGCTCTTTTCCCATAAATTTTGGTTCGATAATATTACTTATAAAAATATTTATGGCAAGATATAATACTATTAATATCAAAGTAGTATTTAAATCACTTGTTAAAAAAGACAAAAGTATTGCTGGAACGGCTGCTATTATAGACCCAACTACTGGAATAAAATTAAATAACATTGCAATTACTCCCCAAAGTATAGGGTAGCTAATATCAAAAAATATTAAAGTTATAGCTACTAAAAATCCTGTTAAAAAACTAGTTGCTGTTTTTACTAAGAAGTATTTTTGTATATTATTTGAAAAAAGCTTGAAATGCTCTATTTTATCACTCTCTTTTCTAAAAAGTATTTTTAACTTTTTTTCAAAAGATTTTGATTCGGCTAGAATAAATCCTATACCAATGATAATAAGTAAAAATTTAGATAAAAATGTACCAATACTTCCAATTAGATTTGTAGTAATTCCAAAAAATGAGTTTAGATTTAAAGAATCTAAAATAGTTTTTTTATCAATTGAGTAGCCATAGTTTTCTGCTAATGAAATAATATTTACAATAGTTTGTTGTAATTTCTCTTCATAAGTTGGAAGATTTGTTATAAAGTCTTTTAAAGAGATATTTACAATGTAAGCTAAAAGTAATGAAATAAGTGTGAAAAACCCAAGTACTAATAAATAAGAGATGAGTTTAGGAATATGTCTTTTATCTAAGATTTTTATTAAAGTTGATATTATAGATGAAATAAATATTGCTAAAAATAAGACAATTACAATTTCACTGGCTATTTTTACTCCGGCAATAATAACTACTATACAAGCCAAATAAAAAAAATAGTTCCTTATTTTCTCTTCATCCATATTTTCCCTTTATTTTATAAAAGTAATTATAACGGCTTTTTATATAAATCTAAGAAAATAGATTATTTTTGATCTCATTGTATTGAGAAATAAAATTTGAATATGCCTCTATAATATTTTTGTTATAGGTTTTTGGGGGTGTTTGACCTGCATTTTTAGCTGATTTTTCTACAATATCTATAATAGAATCAAGATTTAAGGGTTTTGCATCCATTTGCTGTGTATTTGGAGGATTTTTATCTTCTTTTTGATTTTCAGCATTATCTTTGTTATCTTCATTTTTTTGAATATCACTTGGATAGAATAATAACCCATCAATTATGATGGAATCAAGATTTCCATTTTGAAGGTTTTCTATATTTTCATTAATAGCTAAATTACTCCATACTGCCACTTTAGGATCTTCTATATTTTGAAGTTTATTGTATATTGTTTCGTTTAAAGTATCATCTTTTAAGTAAGCTACTTTTTCTAATTGGGCTTTAAAAGCAAGTAGATTATCGGTATCTTTTTTATTAAGACTAGAAATATTTTTTAAAGAGTCATCTAAAATTTTTTTTAAATCTTCATAATTTTTTTTAGCTTCATCAAAAGTTATCTGTCTTAATTGAGCAGCTGAATAGGTATTATAATCTGGTTTAGTATCTTCATTTTTTATTTCTTCTGTTTTTGAATCTACTTCTGTATTCTCTTTAATTTGATTATTCTCATTTTTTGAATAATCATTATTTACACTTTTTTTGACTTCATAGAGGCTAAATGTTTTATTAGAAATTGTTATTTCTTTTCCTGAAATCATAAAGCCATGATTATAACCATATTGACTATCAAATTGTTTATCAGATGATATAAATCCATGAGCATCCATAAATTCAGTTGCATCTTCAATTGATTGTACAATTTGTTTAAGATCTGTACCTTGGATAGAGTAAGAACTTCCTGCAAAAAAACCATCAGAACCATCTAAGTCAGCAGGATCGGAATAGTCATAGAAAACTTGAGCATTATCCTCATAATTAGAATATATCGCTCTATTTATTTCGTCATTATCAAAATAATTAACAATTTTAAATTTATCATTAAAGTTAAGTAAGTCTTGTGTCTCTTTATTTACTCTTGTTACTTCTCCGTATTGCTTATCAAGCATATTATCAGTGATTTTATCTTCATTCATAAACTTTGATGTAACTTCATTCAAATATACTTCATGGTCTTTAGAACCACCTCTTATCTCAGAGGGATTACTAATAAGAGATCTTTTTTGATAATTTTTAAAAGATTCAGAATTTAGAATATCTTGAGATTCTTTCATCCTAGATTCTAATTCCTTTTTAATCTCTTCATAATTTTTCTTTATTTCATTATAAGAGAGTTCACTTAATTCTGCTGCACTATATGTAGAATAATCACCTTCAACTTTTTTAGTAAAAGCAGTAATTTGTACATTAACTTCATCTTTTTCTATTTCTAAAGTTGAACTTTTAGGATTGGTATTAAGTGTATTTGATATATTAGCAAAGGCATTGAAATTATTTATATTTGTTATATTAATCATATTTATCCTTTAACAAAGTCATAATAACATTATATTAATACTTTCTTAATATTAGATAAAATATAATTAATTAAGTGATTTTTCTTAATTCCAAGGTTCTGGACTTCCGACTACTTTAAATACCTTGTTATTAACTGCATTAGAAACATCTTTTGCTAAATTTATAAGTCCATTATATGCTCCGTAACTTACTTTTTTCTCTTGATTTACATCCACAAAGGCTACTTTTTTCTTAATAGCTGTATATAAACTTCGTCCACCTGCTAATAAAATATCTATATTATGTTCATCTATTAATTTTGCTTGTTGGGTTCCTGGATCATTCATAAGTATTTTTACATATGTTGCACAAATCTCTTTATCTTCTAAGGTTGCTTTCTTTACACTTGTTGCAACCACATCTATACCTATATCTTGTAAGGCAGATGCTATAGACCAGGTTTTATTCCCACCTGTATTTAAAATAGCCTTTTTCCCTTCAAGTATTTTTCTATATGGAATTAGCGCTTTTTCAAGTTTTGTCTCTTCCTCTTCTATAACTTCTTTTGCTTTTTTGATAAGTTTTTCATCTCCAAAGGCATTTACTATACTCATAATTGCATTTGTTGTATCACGTTTTCCATAAAATGAGATACTTATATATGGTATATTGTATCTCTCTTGCATCTTTCTTGTTAGAGAGATAAGTGATTTAGCACAAACAATTACATTCAGTTTTGCCCTATGTGCCATTTGAATATTTTCTATTCTTCCATCACCTGCTAGGGTTGAAACTACTTTTATCCCTATTTTTTCTAATATTGGAGTATATTGCCACATGTCACCTGTAACATTGTATTCACCAATTAAATTTATTCCGAAAGGGTGAATCTCTTCTGGTTCTTTTGTTCCTATAAGTTGGTGCAAAACTGATTCTCCTCCAAGTCTTGATCCTAAGTTTTTACCACCAACAAACCCAGGAGAGTGAATAACAACTATAGGAATACCATGTTTCTCTTCCATTCTATTACAAGTATTATCCATATCATCACCAATCATAGCTGTAACACAGGTTTCATAGACAAAAATTCCCTTTGGATTTTTATTTTCAACTATATAATTAATAGCATCTTCTAGTTTCTTATCTCCACCAA
Source organism: Arcobacter sp. F2176 (assembly GCF_004116465.1). NCBI lineage: Bacteria > Pseudomonadati > Campylobacterota > Epsilonproteobacteria > Campylobacterales > Arcobacteraceae > Arcobacter > Arcobacter sp. F2176. The sequence continues at coordinate 97,152 of NZ_PDJV01000005.1, read as the reverse complement.
AAATCACATCATTTGTATTTACATCTGTTGTATATCCAGTGATTGTATTATTCTCCCCCTCATGTGAAGTTAGAGTTTGTCTAGTCTCCCATGAAGCTCCTATACAAGTAGCAGGAGAATGAACAAGATGCACAACATCAGCATAAGGGAAAAGTGCAATTTGAGCCCCCTCAAAAGCACATCCCCCACTAGTAGCACCTGGTTTTGGTTTATCACAAGATGATTTTTTTTCTTTATTGTGAGAACATGCACTTTCACTTAATAACTCTTGAATTAGTTTTTTATTTACCATTTTAGTTCCTTTGTTATCTACTTTTGTAGGAAAACACTAAAGAGGATAATCTCTTACCCTGACATTTAATTATCATAGATGCAATAAGCGTTCCTTTTTTTATTGTGGAATGGATTTTGCATGGTAAAAATATAATGATTTAAAGGATTTAAAATGATTGCTATACCCTTAAGTAAAGAAGACTCAACGGTAATTTCTGATTTATATGGAAATGCTCCATATTTTGCCCTCTTAGATTTAAGCTCTGGATATTTTAATGTAAAAGAAAATGTTGGCTGTGGCAATGGGCTTGAAACAGCAAAATGTGTAGAAGATTTAGGTGCAAAAAGCACGATTTTTTATCATATGGGAGAAGGTGTTTTTAATCATCTAGCTGAAAATAAAGTAAAAGTTTACAGTGCAGCAAAAACTTATTTGACAATAGAAGATATATATAGAAATATTTTAAACAAGTCGTGCAAAGTTGTTACAAAAGAGAATTGTGAGAGTTTATTGGACTCTGGAACAACATCTTGCTCATGTGAGTGTGATAAAAACTAATCGAGTAAATATGCAAAAAGATTTAGAATATTATCTAGCTTTAGATTATCCCTTTGAAACATATAGTGGAGAAAATGAAGTTGGAGATGCTTTTTTAGTAGAATTTTTTGATTTTGATATAAAAGCTTCAAGTGAAGATTTTGATGAGGCAGTTGAACTTGCACATACATATTTAGAAGAACATATAAAAAGAGAATTAGAAGCAAACAGAGAAATTCCAAAGCCAAATGAAGGAAGAAGATTTATGAAACATAGGGAAGCATTAGCTGCATACAAAAACAAAGACTTTGATAAAGCCTATAGTATTTGGGAAGAAGAAGCAAAACTAAAAAATGACCAAGCTATGACAAATCTAGGTTTGATGTACTTAAAAGGTGAAGGTGTAGAAAAGGATTATTCTATAGCCAAAGATTGGTTTGAAAAAGCTAGTTCTTATGATAATGATTCTGCAAATTTCAATTTGGCACTTATGTATCAAACAAAAATTGGTGTTGAAGAAGATATGGAAAAGGCAAAAGAGTACTTTAGAAGAGCAGTTAGAAAAAACCATACCCAAGCAGCTTTTAGATTGGCGCTTGTTTTACTTCAAGATAGACAAAATCTTGAAGGTGTAAAAGAGGGCTTTGATTGTATGTTAAAAGCTGCAAAAAATGGTCATACAATGGCAACTATCCAATTAACTGGCATAGATAAACCTTTAGTCGAAAATGTAGAATTAAATGAACATTTTAGAGCCCAAACTATGGAAAAACAGCTAGAAATCATAAATGATACTTTAGATAGATTTATTAGACCAATTTTATTAAAAGATGGTGGGAATATTTTACTAATAGATTATGTAAATGAGCCAGAAATAGAACTAAGACTTGCCTATCAAGGTGCCTGTGTTGGATGTTCGATTGCAAGTACGGGAACCTATGAGATGATAAAAGGTACTTTAGAAAAAGTAATTGACCCAAGAGTTAGGTTATATATATTATGAGAATTGCATTTGCTTCTAAAGATAATATTTATGTGAATCAACACTTTGGTTGGTGCAAAGAGTTTTATATCTATGAAATAAAAGATGATAGTTTCTCTTTTATAAAATCAGTTGACTCTTCTATTGAGATAGAAGATGAAATAGAGAAGTTAAATTATAAAATAGAGTGTTGTGAAGGGTGTGACATCTTATATGTACAACAAATAGGACCAAAAGCAGCCCTTATGGTAAAAGCTTCAAAAATATTTCCTATGCAAGCAAGCAGTGAAGATGAAAAGATAGAAGATATTTTAAATAAATTAGTCAAAATGAAGGAGAATCCTCCCATTTGGATGAGAAGGTTAATAGATTAAGATGGATACAAATCAACCAATAGAAATCGCCCCAAACATTTATTTTATAGGATCATTTGATCCAGATATTAGAACCTTTGATATTATTATGAAAACAGCCAATGGCTCATCATATAATGCATATTTAATCAAAACAGAAGAGGGTGTGATTATTCTAGATACGGTTAAATTAGAGTTTCAAGATGAGTTTTTTAAAAAAATAGAATCTTTGTGTTCTTACGATGAGATTAAATATGTAATCTCACATCACTTAGAACCGGACCACGCAGGAGCAATTCCTGAGCTAATTAATAGAGCTCCAAGAGCAAAAGTTCTAATCTCTCCTCAAGCAACACCTATGCTAAAAGCAATCACAAGAAATGAAAATATAGATTTCGAGACAGTTTGGACAAATAAGAGTTTGACCTTAGGCGATAAAACAATTAAATTTCTTACAACTCCATATTTACATTGGCCTGAAACTATGAGTTCTTATGTGGTAGAAAATAAGTTGCTATTTTCAGGTGATGTTTTTGGAAGTCATTACCATGATAGAAGATTGTTTGATGATTTAGTCGGAGACTTTTTTTATGCTTTTAAATATTATTATGACCATATTATGAGGCCATTTAAATCTTATGCCCTAAATGCAATCAAACTTTATGATAAGCTTGAAATTGATATGATTGCAACTTTACATGGACCAATATTAAGAGATAATCCAAAACAGTATATTGATTATTATAGAAAATGGAGCCAAGATAACTATAAAGATAGCGCACATGGTAAAAAAATCTTGTCTATTTTTTATCTAACAAGTTACAAAAATACTAAAGATATGGCTGAAGCTATATTTGAAGGTGCGGAAAGTGTTGATGGAATCATCACCAATGTATATGATTTAGCCTCTATTGAAGAATCAAATATGATAAATATACTTGAAGAGAGTGATGGTGTTTTAATAGGAACACCAACAATTAATGCAGATGCCCCAAAACCTGTTTGGGATCTGCTCTCATGTATGATGTTGTTGGAAAAAAAGGGAAAAACAGGAGGTGCCTTTGGTTCTTATGGTTGGAGTGGTGAAGCTATTGATATGATTTTACATAGATTAAAATCCCTAAACTTTAGAGTTCCTCCAATGGATTCTTTAAAAATAAAACTAATACCCACTACAGAAGAACTAGCTCAATGTTATGATTATGGTGTTGAGTTTGGTGAAATTATAAATGGGAAAATGTTAGAAATGACAATGAATTAGATTGAATGAATAAGTGATGAGTATAAATAAATTGACTAAAACTATTACTCATCACCTATTTGTTTATGATAGGTCACTAAGTGTTGATACCTTATAAACTACATCTTTAAGTTCATTTAGTTTTTTTATTATATCTTCATCACAGTGTTTATCCATATCAAATCTTGTCTCCATAAAATCATATATATTATCTATATTTGAAAATACTTCTTGGAGAAGTTGCTCTTTTATACTATCTTGTATACTCATCTTAACTCCCTTAGTTTAAAATCTAAAATTTTATTTAAATCAAATCCACAAAATTTATTTGTACCAATTGTTATAAGAGGTCTTTTTATTAAAATAGGATTTGAAATCATAAGATTTAGTAACTCCTCATCAGAAGTATTATCTAAATCTATCTCATTGTTTTTTATTAAAGGAGCATTTGGATTTATGCACTCTTTTATACTTTTATTCTCAAAAAAATTAAGTAGTTGTTTTTTTGAAAAATTAGTTTTTAATAAATCTGTACTAATAACATTAAATCCAAACTCTTTTAATCTCTTCTTTTGTTTGGTGTTATTTACACATCCTATTTTTTCATAAAAAATTATTGGAATCATTTTATTCTCCTTAATAAACTCTATAGATGCATATTTCATTCCTAAAAAGTTTAAGGAACGCAATATGCATAAAGTAAAACAGAAATAAAAAAAGGAGATACTATGAGTTGTTCTTGTACATCTAGTAGTACACAAGAGGAATTACAACAAGAAGTTATGGATAAGATTAACAATCATCCATGTTATTCAGAAGGTGCTCACCAACACTACGCGAGAATTCACGTAGCCGTTGCACCTGCTTGTAATATTCAATGTAACTACTGTAATAGAAAATTTGATTGTTCAAATGAGAGCCGTCCTGGTGTTACTTCAGCTAAATTAAGTCCTGAAGATGCAGTTAAAAAGGTTTTATATGTTGGTGGTGATATTCAACAACTTTCAGTTGTGGGAATAGCAGGACCAGGAGATGCTTTGGCAAACCCTAAAAAAACATTTGATACTTTTAGAATGCTTCATGAAAAAGCACCAGATCAAAAATTATGTTTATCTACAAATGGACTTAGACTTCCAGATTATATTGATGAAATGGTTAAATACAATGTTGATCATGTAACAGTAACTATTAATTCAGTTGATCCAACTGGAGAAATCGGTGCTAAGATTTATCCATGGGTTCACTGGAATCATGAAAAAGTATTTGGGGCAGAAGGAGCAAAAATTCTTTTAGAACAACAACTAAAAGGTATCAAAATGCTAACTGAAAGAGGTATTTTAGTAAAAGCAAACTCTGTTTTAATTCCAGGAGTTAATGATAAAGAGTTAGTAAATGTAGCTAAAAAACTTAAAGAGTTAAATGTATTCTTACATAATATTATGCCACTTCTTTCAAAAGAAGAGTATGGTACATATTATGGACTAAATGGACAAGCAAGCGCAACTGATCAGGAAGTAATGGCTGCACAAGAAGCATGTGGAATGGATATGAAACTAATGTCTCACTGTAGACAATGTCGAGCAGATGCTGTTGGACTGATTGGTGAAGATAGAGGAGAAGAGTTTACTCCTGATGTTTTCCAAAATATGTCTTGGGAAGAGTTACAAACTCAATATAACATGGAGGCAAGAGCAAAAAAACATGAAGTTATTGAAAACTGGAGAGCTGCACTTGATGCTGCAAATGACAGAATCAAAATAGAACAAGCAAGTAAACAAGAACTAAGTTCCACTGGTGAAACTAAACTTGTAGCTGTTACAACTGCGGGTGAAGGAACAGTAAATTTACACTTTGGTAATGCTACAGAGTTTTTAATCTACGAAGTTGGTGACAAAGCTATCAAATTTGTAATGCATAGAAAAGTTGAAAATGCTTACTGTAAAGGTCCTGAAGATTGTGATGGTTCATATCCAATTGAAGAGATAAAAAATACTTTAAAAGATGTGGATATTTTATTAACAGAAAAAATTGGTGGTTGTCCTCAAGATGAGTTAAAATCTATTAATCTTATTTCTGATGATTCTTATGCACTTCAACCAATAGAAAAATCAGTTTTTGCAGCAGCTCAAAAATATTTCTTTGCTAATGAATCAAAATCAGAGAAAGAGTTAGGGTAAAACCTAACTTCTAAATTCTATGGAATAGATTTTGCAACTATACTTTTAATCCAACAAAAGGCAAAATAATGTTTCTTATAAATGACACAACATTACGAGATGGCGAACAAGCTCCTTATGTAGCATTTAATACAAAAGAAAAATTAGATATTGCCCAAAAACTTTATGAAGCGGGCGCAGATGAACTTGAAGTTGGAATTCCTGCAATGGGAAAAAAAGAACAAGAAGACCTAAAAGAAATTTTAGCTTTAAATCTTCCTATTCCAATCATGAGTTGGAATAGAGCAACAATGAGCGATTTGGAAGCTTCTTTAGAGTGTGGGCTCAAATCAGTTGATTTATCAATTCCTGTTTCAGATATCTTAATTGATGTGAAATTTGGTGGAGATAAACAAAAAGTCTTATCTCAACTTGAAAAGGTGATTCTTCATGCAAAAAAAGAAGGCTTATTTGTTTGCATTGGAGGAGAAGATTCAAGTAGAGCTGATTTGAACTTTTTAAAAGAGATTTTGGCACTAGGAAAAAGTCTTGGTGCAAATAGATTTAGATATTGTGATACAGTTGGAATATTAACTCCTACAAAAACTTATCAAAATATTAGTGAGCTTACAAAGTTAGATTTACTTGATATTGAAATGCATACCCATAATGATTTTGGTATGGCAACAGCGAATGCTATTTCGGGTTATGAAGCAGGAGCAAAAAGTGCTAATACTACCGTTATTGGGTTAGGTGAACGCGCGGGAAATGCCTCTTTTGAACAAGTATTGATGACTTTGGCAAGACTTCTTGGAAAAGATACACAAATAAAATCTGATAAATTAAAAGCACTTATTCAAACAGTAGGATTAGCATCAAATAGAAGAATAGATACTAATTTACCTATTGTTGGAGAGTATATCTTCTCCCATGAATCTGGTATTCATGTAAATGGAATGATGAAATCAAAAAGTGCTTATGAGCCGTTTACTCCAATGGAAGTTGGATTAGAGAGATATTTCCCTATAGGAAAACACTCAGGAACATCTACTTTACTTTTTCACTTACAAACTTTAGGAATCACTCCTACAAAAGAGAGCCTACAAAAGTTATTGCCATTGGTTAGAGAAATGGTTACAAATAGAAAAAAAGTGTTAGATATAAAAGAATTGGAAGAGTTATACTTATGTTCGTTGGATATTTAAGAAATGATTTTGAGGAAGAACTTTCTAGTATATTAGAAAGTGATACTCTTTTTGACTTGGAATTGTTAAAACAAACATATGAGATATTCCCTCAATACTGTTTTGCTGCCTATGAAGATGGTAAAATTGTAGGGGTAGTTAGTGCTTATGCTTTTAGTAAACATGTATTTATAAATGTAATTAAAGCTTTGGATACACACAAAGATGTACTTACACGACTTATTAAGTTATTAGTGCAAAATGTGTCAAGTATGAATATATATGTACTAATAGAAGATAAGTTAGCTTCATATTTTACTGCTTTTAATTTTCAAGAACATTCAAAGTTTTTAAGATATATGCATAGTGGAGAAGCTGTTGCTTTTAACTTTTCAAATTCAACTGCGAAACAAGTAAGTGGAGAAAACTATGATGATATCTCTAGAAAAATAGATAGGGAAGTCTTTTTAGATGACAGAGAAGAGTACATAAAAAAAGATTGCGTATTTACAAACTCTTTGAAACTATCAACAACAAGTGGATTTATGCACTCTTATGTTGTAAATAAAAGATATATAAAAATCTCACCTTGGCTTATGCAAAATGAATCTTACTTAGATGCTGAAAAGCTTTTAAGAGGAGTTTTGTATTATCGAGGGTTAAAGAAAATATTTGCTTTTATCCCAAAAGACATAAAAGAGATAAGTGAACTCTATGAGAGTTATAAGTTTAAAAAAGATGGAAATTTTTCTTTGCTTTATTTAGGTGAAAAGCCTGAACTAAAGTTAGAGAATTTATATGCACTTTAATAAACAGAAAAGGAGACTAGAAGATGGTAGATTTAACAGAAGAGCAAAAAGAGAAGAAAAAAGAGTTAGCAAAATATAAAAGAAAAGTTATTGAAAAGGCTGGTGTCGTACATGACATAGTTGAAGATACAATTTGGACAGAATATGATAAGTTGCCAAAACTTAGTGAAGAGATAGGCTTGGCTATGAAAGATGTGGAGAGTTTTTTAGAAGAACATCCTTATTTAAAGTGATATAACATGGAAGATTTAAAAAATAAACTTATTTGTGAGTGTGGACAGAAATCGATTCTTGATGCAGTAAAAATATTTGAAAAAACGGATCTTCCATATAAAAAAGCTAAAAAACTAGTAACAGGATGTAATAAAACCTGTTGTAGAAAACCTCTTATGGCATTGTTTAATATGGTCGATTTTGGATTTGTTGATTATGAAGAAATTTCATTTTTAATAGATGCTATGAATGATAGATTAAAGGGATAAAATGAGAAGTGAAATAGAAGACTTTATTAAATGGGTAAATGTCAATGGTTTGAACTCTTTCATCTCAACTCATATTGATGATATAAATAGTATGACCCACTTAGATTTATCAAAAAAGAAAATTAGAGAATTGCCTGAATCGTTTGGGGTATTACAAAATCTTACAGTATTAAAACTATCAAATAATAGATTAAAGAAATTACCTAATTGTATTGGTGAATTTAAATACTTGAAAAACTTACAATGTGAGAATAATCTTTTAAGTGAAATACCAAGTAGTATTGGAAAGCTTTCGAAACTGATGATTTTAAATCTAAACGGGAACAGGTTAGAAGAGTTGCCAAAAGAGTTATATGATTTAAAAAGTATTACAAGATTGACTCTTGCTGCAAATAAGATAAAAAAACTTGATGTGGAATTGGGTAAATTATCAAAACTTCTGTATTTTTCTTTAGATACAAATGAGTTAGACGAATTACCTGATAGTTTCTCTAAGATGAAGTCTTTGTATTACCTTGATGTTTCATTTAACAATCTAACAAAGCTACCTAAATCTATCTCCCAAATAGATGAGTTACAAACATTATTGTTAGAGGGAAATCAAATAGATGATTTACCTTCATTAGAATCCCATGATATGCTTATAAAACTTGATTTGAGTGATAATTCCTTGAAATCTTTAGATTTTAATATTAGTAAATTAGAAGATTTGAAAATACTTATTTTAGATAACAATTATCTTGTAAAACTCCCTGATGAGGTATGTGATTTAACTAACCTTAACAATTTAAGTGTTAGTTCAAACTCCTTGATTGAACTTCCCAAAAACATAGGGAAACTACAAAATCTTGAAGAGTTGGATATAGAAGATAATAATGTAGAAAAGTTACCAGACTCTTTTTTTGAATTAAAAAAACTAAAAAACTTATATTTAGCAGATAATGAGGGCTTAGAAAGACCTGAGGGAATGGATTTTGAATATTGTGATTTATAAATAAGGACAACTCATTGTCCTCTTTAGGGTTTGTTTCTTTAAGCAAAATTTATTTTTGCTGGTAAAAGAAGTAATAAATAAAAGGTTTCCTTAAAATTGGGGACCAATTTAAAGGAGTCTATTATGCGAGATTTAGAATTAATGGAAAAAGAGGTTTTAGCCCTTTTGGTTAAACATGCAAATAATGAACAAATAAAAATAACCTTAGCCCCACTTATTGCAAAAACTTCTATACAAATGGGACATCTTTATTCTGATTTGGGTTTACCAACCAGGGAAGTAATGGGAAAACTAATGAGTGCAAATTTTAGTTCACTAGCAAAACTAAAGCCCTCAGATGTAAGATGGAAAAAGTATTTATATGATTGTATTGGTAAAACTGCACCTGCTTGCGCTAAGTGCAATGATATTTCAAATTGTTTTAACTGTACATTAGCTTCATAGAATCAATTATCATCTAAAAACTGATTATAAAGATCTTTGTTTTTAGAGTAAATTTTATATAAAGTATTTTCATAATTAAATTCTAAATAATTTGCATGAAGCCATAGTCTATGTGAACCACTAACTTCTTCTCTTCTTTTATCATCTAAAAGTCTATCTAAGTAAGCATCTGCAAAGTCATCATCAACACCGTATATTGGGTCACCAAAAATAGGATGACCTATTGAATAAAGATGCACTCTTATTTGGTGCTGTCTTCCAGTTACGGGTAGGGCTTCCACTAAAGTTAAATCTTTTTTTTCATCATATTTTATAGGATTGATTATTGTTTTAGATTTTTTTCCTTCTTCTCCTGCAACCATTCTTACACCTATATTTTTACCCTCTTTTTGTATGGAAGTATCAATAATAACTGACTCTTTTATGTGACCTCTTACTATGGCTAAGTATGATTTTTGATACTTTTTCTCTTCAAACATTAATTTTAGTTTAGATTCTATGTCTCTATCTTTGGCACACATTATTAAGCCAGAAGTTTCTGCATCAATTCTATGTACTAAATTGGCATCATCTCCAAAGTGATAACGAACTTCATCCAATAAACAATATTCAGTATTTTTACTGATTGGGTGAACAACAACTCCAGAAGGTTTTTCAAAAATAGCAAAGAAATTGGTTTGAAATAGGGGGTTCAAACCTCTTGTATGACCTTCAAATTGAGCCATATAAATCAAATCAGAGTCTATAATATCTCCATACTTTAAAGTATTGAAAGCTTCATCGAAAACTCTACCTTTGCTAATAGACTTTTGCGCTGTAGAGGTCTTTATCTTGAGATTTTTGACTAAATGCACTTGGATTTTTTCTCCAGAAAGTGCGGGGTATTCTTTTAGTATAAACGGCAAAACTATATCCTTAAATTAAGTAAAAATTAACCAAAAATTAATAAGATTCTTTGACTAAAGTAGATAACATATCATAGTAAAAAAAATCGAAATTTATGATAAAAATACAAAAAATTAAAAAGTGCTATAAGGAATTTATGAATGGTTGAAAGATACGCAAGAGAAGAGATGAGCGCAAAGTGGACTCAAGAAGCGAGATATGCTGCGTGGCTTGAAGTAGAAAAAGCAGCTGTAAAAGCTTGGAATAAAATAGGTCTTATTCCAGATGAAGATTGTGAAAAGATAGTAAAAAATGCTACTTTTTCTGTTGAAAGAATAGAAGAAATAGAAGCTGTTACAAAACATGATTTAATTGCATTTAATACAAGTGTATCTGAATCATTAGGAGAAGAATCAAGATGGTTCCATTATGGAATGACTTCATCAGATGCCGTTGATACAGGTGTTGCAATTCAAATGAGAGACTCTTTAAAAATCATTATCGAAGATGTAAAGATGTTAATGGAGTCTATTAAAAAAAGAGCCCAAGAACACAAATTTACTTTGATGGTAGGAAGAAGTCATGGTATTCATGGTGAACCTATTACTTTTGGTTTGACTTTAGCTGTTTGGTATGATGAAGTATCAAGACATCTTAAAAATCTTGAAGAGACTATGGAAGTTATTTCTGTAGGACAAATCTCTGGAGCTATGGGTAACTTTGCTCACGCACCACTTGAACTTGAAGAGTATGCAATGGCTGAACTTGGACTTAAACCTGAGCCTTGTTCAAATCAAGTAATTCATAGGGACAGATACGCAAGACTTGCAACTGCTTTAGCATTACTTGCAAGTTCTGTTGAAAAGTTTGCAGTGCAAGTAAGACACTTACAAAGAACAGAAGTTTATGAAGCTGAAGAGTATTTTGCAAAAGGGCAAAAAGGTAGTTCAGCTATGCCACATAAAAGAAATCCTATTTTAACAGAAAATATAACTGGGTTAGCAAGAATGATTAGATCATATGCAACTCCTGCTATGGAAAATGTTGCTTTATGGCATGAAAGAGATATTTCTCACTCATCAACTGAGCGATTTTGGTTGCCAGATGCATTTATTACAAGTGATTTTATGTTACATAGAATGAACAGTGTAATTGCAAACTTATCAGTTATGCCAGAAAATATGATGAAGAATTTAAATTTAACTGGTGGATTAGTATTTTCACAAAGAGTATTATTAGAGCTTCCAAAAGCTGGAGTTTCAAGAGAAGATGCTTATAGAATAGTACAAAGAAATGCAATGAAAGTATGGGAAGAGATACAACAAGGTAAACCTAGTACAAATGAAAAAGGTGAATCTTTATATTTACAATATTTATTAGGGGACGATGAATTAAGAAATTCATTATCAGAAGAACAAATAAGAGAGTGTTTTAATTTTGACTACTACACGAAAAATGTAGATGCAATTTTTAAAAGAGTTTTTAAATAATAAAAATATCTATCAAAAGGTAATTAAATGGCTTTAATGATTCAAAAAAGAAATGGAAGAAAAGAGATTTTAGATATAACTAAAATCCAAAAGATGTCAATAGCAGCAACTGAGGGACTTGAAGGAGTTTCTCAAAGTGAGCTAGAACTAGATGCTCAAATTAAGTTTATAGATGGAATGAGTTCATCTGATATTCAAGATGCTTTAATAAAAACAGCTATAGAAAAAATTGATATAGATGTTCCAAATTGGACTTTTGTTGCAGCAAGACTGTTTATTTTTAATTTATACCATAGAGTTGGTAGAACAACAAATAGTGTAAAAGGTGAAGCTTATGCTCATCTAGCAGATTACATTAAAATTGCGCAAGATGCAGGAAGAATGATTCCAGGACTTGAAACTGGATATGATTTAGAGGATTTAAATAGTTATTTAAAACCAGAAAGAGATTTACAATTTAATTATCTTGGTATTAAAACTTTATATGATAGATATCTAATCAAAGATAAAAATTCTGACCCAATAGAGTTACCACAACATATGTTTATGGGTATTGCTATGTTCTTAGCACAAGATGAAGATGATAAACAAGCTCGAGCAAAAGAGTTTTATGATGTTGTTTCTAAATTTGAAGTTATGTTAGCAACTCCAACTTTAAGTAATGCAAGAACAAATAGACATCAATTATCATCTTGTTATATAGGTTCAAGTCCTGATAATATTGAAGGTATTTTTGATGGTTATAAAGAGATGGCACTATTATCTAAATATGGTGGTGGTATTGGTTGGGATTGGAACCAAATCAGAGCCCTAGGTGGTGCGATTGATGGACATAAAAGTGCTGCTGGTGGTACGGTGCCATTTTTAAAAATCACAAATGATATTGCAATTGCAGTTGATCAACTAGGTACAAGAAAAGGTGCCATTGCTGTTTATTTAGAGCCTTGGCACATGGATATTTCTGATTTCCTTGACTTGAAGAAAAACTCAGGAGAAGAAAGACGAAGAGCACATGATTTATTCCCTTCACTTTGGATTTCTGATTTATTTATGCAAAGAATTATGGAAGATTCTCATTGGACTTTATTTGATCCAAATGATGTAAAAGATTTAAGTGAACTTCATGGTGATGCTTTTGAAAAAAGATATATTGAGTATGAACATGATAATTCAATTATAAAAGATAGAATCAAAGCAAAAGATTTATGGAAGAAAATTTTAACTTCATATTTTGAATCAGGTTCTCCTTTCCTTTGTTTTAAAGATAATGCAAATAGAGCAAATCCAAATGCCCATGTTGGACATATTAGAAGCTCAAATTTATGTACAGAGATATTTCAAAATACAAATCCAAATAAATACAAGATAAAATTAGAGTTTGAAGATGGTTCAATAGAAGTTCATGATGAAGAGGATACTATAAAAGTAGATTCTGGAATCGTTAAAAAAGCTAATAAAGTTACAGCATTGGATTCAATAGGTGGTAAAAAAATATTTATAGTTGAAAAAGAGAAGACAGATGGAGATACAGCTGTTTGTAACTTGGCATCTGTAAACTTAAGTAAAATCCATACAAAAGAAGATATTGAAAGAGTAGTACCAACTGCTATTAGAATGTTAGACAATGTTATTGATTTAAATTTCTACCCTCTTAGAAAAGTAAAAGCTACAAATCTAAAATCAAGAAGTATAGGTCTTGGTGTTATGGGTGAAGCTCAAATGCTAGCGGAAGAAAAACTTGTTTGGGGAAGTGTTGACCACTTGAAAAAAATAGATAAAGTTATGGAATCAATTTCATACAATGCTATTAAATCAAGTGCTGAACTTGCAGTAGAAAAAGGTAAATATCCTACATTTGATGGTTCAAATTGGTCAAAAGGTATTATGCCACATGATCATGCACCACAAGCTGTTAATGCTTTAGTAGAAAAAGATTTATTTGATACAGGTTATGATTGGGATGCACTAAGAGCACAAGTTAAAAAAGATGGTATGAGAAATGGTTATTTAATGGCAGTTGCTCCAACATCATCTATTTCTATTTTAGTTGGAACTACTCAAGCTATTGAACCAGTATACAAAAGAAAATGGTACGAAGAGAACTTATCAGGACTTATTCCAGTAGTTGTTCCAAAACTTAGCCCTGAAACTTGGTCTTATTATACACCAGCTTATGAAGTAGATCAATTGGATATAATCAAAGCAGCAGCAGTAAGACAAAAATGGATAGATCAAGGTCAAAGTACAAATATTTTCCTTTCTTTAGATAAAGCAAGTGGAAAATATATGCATCAGATTTATACTTTAGCTTGGCAGTTAGGTTTAAAATCAACTTATTACCTAAGAAGTCAATCACCTGAAGCTTCAAATGATGTAGAAGATAGAAGTATGGAGTGTGCAGGTTGTCAATAAGATAACCTGATTTTCCCATTGTATGATAAAAATAATATAAGGTAAAAAAGTGGCTAGAAAAACAATATATAATCCAGATTCAAAAGAGAGTTTAAGCGATAGAAGAATTTTTGGTGGTAACCCAGATGGTATGATAAACTTCACAAAAATGAAGTACCAATGGGCTCTAAATCTTTGGGATACTATGGAAGCAAATACTTGGTTCCCAAGAGAAGTTCAAATGACAGGAGATGCAAAGGACTATAAGTACCTAACACCTGCTGAAAAGAGAATGTATGATTTAGTATTATCCCAGCTAATTTTTATGGATTCGTTACAAACAAATAACTTGATGGATAATATCAATCCTTATATAACAGTACCAGAAATCAATGCTTGTCTTTCAAGACAATCATACGAAGAAGCAAATCACTCAAAATCATATGCAGTTATGGTTGAATCAATTTCTGATAATACAGATGAGATTTATGACAAATGGAAAACTGATACTCAATTAAGAGAAAAAAATAACTACATAGCAGCTGTTTATGATAACTTATCTGATGATATTACAGATGAAAAAATGGTTTTAGCAATGTTTGCAAATCAAATCTTAGAGGGATTATACTTCTATGCAGGTTTTGCAGCTATATATGCCCTTGGAAAATCAGGAAAGATGCTAGGAAGCTCACAAATGATTAAATTCATCCAAAGAGATGAAGTAACGCATTTACTACTTTTCCAAAACATGATTAACTCTACAAGAAAAGAAAGACCTGATTTATTTACTCCTGAGTTAGAAGTAAAAGTAAGAGCTATGTTTAGAAAAGCAGTAGAACTAGAAGCTGCATGGGGAGCATACATTACTCAAGGTCAAATCTTAGGTTTCACAGATGCAATCATCACACAATATATCCAATACCTAGCAGATAAAAGATTAGATGCAGTAGGATATAAACCAGAATACAATGTTAAGCACCCTATTCCATGGGTAGATGGATACAGTAGTTTCAATGACCAAAGAACGAATTTCTTCGAAGGGAATGTGTTGAACTATTCAAAAGGTAGCATCGATTTCGACGACTTCTAAAAAAGAGTTTTATTAATAGCTCTTTTTCGAAATTTCTGCGTTATCGCAGAAATTTTATTACTCACTTACTTCAGTAAGCTCCTAACAAAATTTCCACTCTAGCCTTGAACTTTCAAAAAATACCTATCACTAAAACTCTTTTAAAACAATAAAAAATAACATATTATTTAAAAATTTATAAATATAGTATCATTTAGTAACACTTTTGCCAAATAAAATTTATTTTATGGTATAATTACGTATATTTATTATCAAATAGGTTTTGTAATAAATAAATTTTATGTTAGGAGGAGTTGTATGACTTTGATTAAAATTATAATTAAGAAAAAATAGCACTCAAAAAAAATCTTTGAAAAATTATCTTTAAGTGCAAGTTTATATTGAGACCATAATAATGCCATATTAAAGATAAAAACTACAAATATTTTTTAGAAATTAAACTGTTGCAGCAATGTAAACATGCCAATAATAATTTAAAAGGCAAAATTATGAGTTATAACTCCAAACAAACAAGTAAAAATATAGCATCTTTAGGTGCAAAAGTTATGAGCGATAAAAGTTCGTCAAAAATTGCTAAGTCATTAGGTGGAAGTACAGTTTCCCAATATCACACTGGAAATCAAACTAGTAGTAAAATGGAAACTATTGCTTCAAAAGTATTGAAGAGTCCAAAATATAATCAAAGAACTAAAAAATTGGCGGGAGCAGTATTATCTCAATCTAATAAAGAAAGATAATAAAAGTTAAAACACCAAAGAAATCCCAGCCTTTGTCAAAGCCGAGTGTTTATTTCTCTTTTCGGAAAACGCCCGAAACTGTTTGAGCGTAAAGAAATGACCTAAATGGTCATTTTAGCGAGTTTTGCAGGGCAGAAAAGAGAAATAATAAGCGAGGGAAGGACGCACATAGATAATTTATGACATTGGTCATAAATTTCTATGCTTCCCTTTGACAATTCGGCTGGTGGCTTTTTGTCTTACTTTTTGCCACCAAAAAGTGAGAAAGCGAAGAACTTGTTCTTCAAGATAGATTTTAATAACTTGAGGTCACATTTTGCGACCTCAAGTTATGCTTATAAAAATAAAGTTTAAAATTAAACAAACCCTAAACCCCTTTAGTTAAAATATCTCACTAAAATTTATCAAATATAAGAGGTACAAAATGTTCACAGAACTAATAAGACCAAGATTTTTAGAAACAGATGCTTTAGGGCACATAAACAATAACACTTATGGAGTATGGTTTGAATCAGCTCGTGATCCGATTTTTCATATTTTTATGCCAAAAGTAGATATAAAAAGATGGAATCTAGTTATGGCACATAGTTCTTTTGATTTTCTAAAAGAGGTATTTTGGGGTAAACCAGTTGTTATTAAAACAGCTATTATAAAAATAGGAAATTCATCTTTAGAGATGAGTCATGCAGTTTATCAAGAAGGTAACTTGTGTACCACAGGAAAGGCTGTATTGATTCATTATAATTTTGAGACAAAAGAGGCTGTAAAAATCCCCGATAATATAAGAGCAGAGCTTGAAACTCATTTGTTTACTTTACCTTGGATGCAAACGCTAAAAGAGGTGCAGGAGTTTGAGATTAGTAAGGAGGCATAATCCTTATTACTAATG
Organism: Arcobacter sp. F2176; assembly: GCF_004116465.1. Classification (NCBI taxonomy): domain Bacteria; kingdom Pseudomonadati; phylum Campylobacterota; class Epsilonproteobacteria; order Campylobacterales; family Arcobacteraceae; genus Arcobacter; species Arcobacter sp. F2176. The sequence goes on along the minus strand of NZ_PDJV01000005.1, from coordinate 80,215 downwards.
CTCAATTATTACAGGAAGAACTGATAAAACTAAAAGTATCGCCATGATTAGATTGAATTTTCTCACATGGCTATCATCTTTTATAAATCTTTTTAAAGCAACACCACCTATAGCCCAAGCATTACAAGCTATAGCACCAGCTAATAAAAATATAAAAGCTATGATAACTACTTGACTTATACTATTATCTTTTGAAGTTACAAAAATAGACATAGCCGTCATAGACATAATCCACCCTTTTGGGTTAACCCATTGGAAAAGTGCTGCTTGTATGAAAGTAAAAGGTTTATGTTTCTCTTTTATTTTCATATGTCCTTTGCTACTTCCTATTTTATATGCCATCCAAAAAAGATAAAGTATTCCTACTATTTTTAGTATTTTAAGTACTATTGGAAATTCTTCAAAAACAATTCCAATACCTAAACCCACAAGTAGTACCATCAATGCAAAGCCTAAAAATACCCCAAATACATGGGGAAGTGTTCTTTTATATCCAAAGGTTAAACCAGAAGATAAAAGCAAGACATTATTAGGTCCTGGTGTTATTGTTGCTGTTAGGGCAAAAGCTGAGATTGATATCAATAGGGTAACTGTATATAACTCTTCCATCTAAACTTCTTTGTATTTTTTTAGGGATATTCTTTTCCCAAATGTATTTATTAATAAGGCTAATATAATTAGCCCTGATGCTACTATTTTTATAAGTCCAATCTTTTCATCAAAAATAAAATATGACCCAGCTATTCCAAATATAGGAATAAGTAAACTAAGAGGTGCCACACTTGATACTGGATACTTATGTAATAGTGTATTCCATATCCAATAACCTAAAAGTGTAGTGGGATAGACTTGAAACATTATTGAAAAAATTGCCATATTGCTAAGATTATCAAAAAAGTTTGTAAATACTATTTGCCCATGGGTAATAAAAGCCAAAATAAACAGTGGAATAGGCGAAAACATGCTTGACCAAATCATAAATGAAAAGAGATTTTTAGTACCAGCTTTTTTTATTATGATGTTAGTAAAACTAAGTGATACGGCAGCTATTAAAACAAATATCAAACCAAGTACTGTAACAGAACCATCTGTAACATTTATAATCAACAATAAGCCAAATAATGAAATAGCAAAAGCTATCTTTTTTGTTATATCAATAGTCTCATCTAATAATATAGCTCCTAGAATCACAGTTAAAAATGCACTCATTTGAAGTATTAGAGAAGACATACCTGCTGATATTCCAAAATATATTCCAACATATACCATTCCCCAAAGTCCTACACCAAAAAGTAATCCATAGGAAATCAACCACTTTATGTGTACTTTTGGTCTTTTTACAAAAAATACTAAAGGTAAAGCACACAATAAAAATCTCATACCAGATAAAATAAAAGGATCAAGGTCTATAAGTCCTAGTTTAATTACTGAAAAGTTTACACCCCAAATAAAAGCAACTAAAACTGCTAATAATAAATCATTTACTTTCATTAAACTACTCCTTTTAAATTTTGTATATGGATTTTAGCTTTTAAATCTTTTTTATTCTTTACATATATTGGTTATAAAGTTATCTATTTTTGTTAAAAATATATACATTATATGTTAAAATTAAAATAATAAGGATAAATATGCAAAAAAGAAGTACTTACAACAAAAATGTACAAATAGCAAATGATGCTATGTATTATATATATGAGTATATCGATACGGATATCAATATTGATGATTTAGCTTTAAATTTTGGTATTAGTAAATTTCACTTGCATAAACTGTTTAAAGAAGTTATGGGCATAAATATATATGAAACCATAAAATCAATACGACTACAAAAAGCCGCAAGTCTACTTCTTACTAATAAATATTCAACGATAACTCAAGTAGCTTCTATGTGTGGCTACTCATCTCAAACTTCTTTTATCCGTGCTTTTAAGGAGAGATTTCATCAAACACCAAAGGCATGGAGAAGTGGTGGAAGTGAAGAGTATTCTACCAACATATTAAAAAACTCTACAATGCTTTTGTATGAAAAGAAAGATTTTGAAAATATTGAACCCAAAATAGTAAAATCAAAGGCTTTAAAAACTTACTATATAAGACAAAGGGGATATTTAAAAGAAGATGTCATAAAAATCTGGCAGAAACTTCAAGCTTGGGTCTATACAAATAATATAACAAAATATGATGAAATAGGAATCTATCATGATAATCCTACAATTACTCCTCACAATGAGTGTTTTTATGTGGCAGGGATTATTCCAAAAGGTGAAGTAGACTTGTCAAATACCAGTCTTCCTATCTTTTATACTCCTGAGGCTTTATATGCAAGCTTTGAGATAAAAGGAAAGATGGGAGATATTCTAAGATTTATACAATGGGCTTATCAAGAGTGGCTTCCAAATAGTGGTTTTGAAACAACAACAAATCCACCCTATGTAATATTTAAAAAGAATCATTTCCTAAATGAAGATAGACTTTTTGAAGCAACTTATTATTTACCTATTCAATATGTGTAAATGCCTTTAAAATTAAGATATATAATATTTCTATTTTATTAAAACCTTTTAGTTATATTAAGTTTCATTATTAGTTTATATGGTAATATACATAAAATTTTAATATAACTAAATTATATTAAACAATCAGGAGAAATAATGAAAAATAAATTTAAATTAATGGGACAAATTACAATAGTTTTAACTATTATTTTTTCTTTTCAAGCTTGTACTTTAAAAGTACCATTAAAAACTGTTTCAGAATCTGAAAATGTTTATGTACCTTCTTTAGAAAAAAAAGACAATATTAATGTTAGTTTTAAGGATGGGCTAGGGGAAACACCTCAAATAGTAACGGGAATCTTTGAAAAAGCAATATTTTTGGAAAAAGACGATAAAAGCCTTGAGTCATATATTTTTATGTCAAATGCAATAAAAAGTGAACTTCAAGCAAGAAAATTACCAATTAACTTTGATGATAAATCAAAAGAATCACTGATTTTAAAGAAGTTTGAAATATTTACTCATAGAAGTTCTGGATTTTCTCCTATTGTTACAATCTCTATGTTGAAAGTAACAGCAAATATAGGTAATGAAGAAAAAGTATTTACATCTGTAGTAAAAAGAGGGAAAGTACCAATTTGGGCAGCAGAAGAGATTATTGATCCTTGTTTTAATGAACCTATTATGCTTATGGTAAAAGAAGTTGTAGCAAAAATTAATAAGGCGTATTTCAATTACCAATTAAGTGATGAAAAAGTTACAGAGATAGTAAATAAAATAGAAACTGGTATAAATACAAAAGATAGTTTAAATTATATAAATATGTATGAATTAGGTTTTTCAAATAATGAAAAAGCACTTGATTTCGTAAAATCTTATAATAATAATTCTGATGAATATTTGAGATTAGCATCTATTGCAGTAGTAGGTTTATTAGGTGGAGAAAAAGAATTTTTATATTTAACAAGTATTTATAGAAATGCAAAACTTTGGCAAGATAGAGCTATGGCCTTAAAAGCTATTGCTGACATAGGAACAGAAGAGAGTAAAAAGTTTATTGAACTAGAAAATAATCTTTGGCAAACACAAGATACAAAAGAAGGAAAATGGAATAATATGATTTTAAAGTTATATGAAAAAAATTAATTTTTCATATAACTTATACTAGTAAATTAACTTATTTTGCTATAATTTTTTATGATAAAAATAAACCACTTAGACCATTTTGTACTAACTGTCAAAAATATAGATGTCACTGTAAAATTTTATACTCAAATTTTAGGCATGGAAAAAGAAGTTTTCAAAGGCTCACGAATTGCTTTAAAGTATGGTAATCAGAAAATAAATCTACATGAATTAGGGCATGAGTTTGAGCCAAAAGCTTTTAATGTAAAAGAAGGAAGTGCTGATTTGTGTTTTATAGTGGATACTCCGGTTGAAGAAGTAAAAGAGTTCTTAGAATCAAAGGATATAGAAATCATAGAAGGAATAGTTTCTCGAACAGGTGCAATGGGAAATATAAAGTCTATTTATATAAGAGATCCTGATAAGAATTTAATAGAATTATCAAATTATAATAATATTTCTTTTTAAATTAAATACTAAATTAATTATTTATTATAAGAATTAGTTTATTTTGTTATTAATATTATTATTTTTTGTTGAAAAATATAATTTTTTTAGATACAATTAATAGATTTAACTAAAGAGAGTTGCATGAGTATTCTAAAACAAATAATTTTTTTGTCATTTCTTCTAATAGCAATTATGGTTGCTTGTGTATATTTATATATAAATCAAGATAAATTTGGAACAAATACTTTTTACACTCCTTCCAATATAGAAAAAATAATTCCTTTGGAAAAAATAGATAACAATAAACATGAATTTGTAGAAGAAAAACAAAAAGAAGTTGAACCTATAATAAATGAAGAGCAAAAAGATGATGCTGTTATTGAAGAAGATACAAATGAAGACCAAAAGAAAGTCGATGAATTAGAAAAACCTGAAATAGAAAATGGTGATGTTCTAGTAGATGAAAAAAAAGAAGTTTCAGATACACCAAAAGTAATAATACCAGAAGATAAAAAAATAGAAGAACTTTCTCGGAAAATTCAACCTAAAAAAACAGAAGAAAAAATAATTGAACCTAAAATAAATAAAAATATAAAAACTCAAGAAGAGATAAATCAAGTCGTATCTAAAGATAAAATATATTTTAAAAGATTGGGTACAGATATAACAGATGAAAGTTTTAAAGTTGTTCAGCAAATAGCAAAGATCTTATTAAATAATAAAGATGTTAAGATAGAAGTAGGTGGACACACTGATGCTAAAGGTGAAGCTGAAGTTAATCAGTGGATATCTTTAGAAAGAGCAAAAAGTGTAAAAAAAGAGTTAGAAAAACTGGGTGTTCCTAAAGATAGAATAAGTGCTAAAGGTTATGGAGAATCTCAACCTTTAGTACCAAATAATAAAAATGGTTACTCTTCTGAGAATAGAAGAGTTGAATTTAAGATAATAGAGGAATAAGTATGTTGATAATCGCTTCAAAAATAGTTTTTTGGTTACTATCTGTTGCTATACTTGCAATGTATATAGGATTCTTAATAGGAAAACTAAGATACAAAAAAAGACAAGTCTCTTATGAGATAAATCCAATTTTAAGAAAACCAGGAAATATATATAATAAACCTTTTATTTTAGGAAACCCAAGACCTACAGGGAAAGATGATTTAAAAGCAATTGAAGGAATCGACCATCAAATGGAAAATAAACTAAATGCTTTGGGAATCTTTCATATAGAACAAATTGCTAAGTGGAGCGAAAAGAATATTGACTGGATAGAAGAATACTTTTCTATTGATAATAGAGTTATAGAAGAACAATGGGTAGAAAAAGCAAAAGAAATTATAAAAAGATAGAGCTTACTTTTCTATCTTTTCTTTTATAAGATTCTTAACACAAGTCTCAATCATCTCAAAAACTTTATCAAAACCTTCAAAACCATCAAAAAAATAGGGGTCAGGAACATCTTTTCCTTCATATCCAAAGTCACCTATTAAGAGTGGATTTTTACATCCTAATTTTCTTAACGAAGCGATATTTTTAGAATCAAGCCCTACTATTAAATCAAACTTTTTAAAGTCTTCTTTTTTTACTTGTCTGGCTTTATAATTTGAAATATCAAGACCTTTTATTTTTGCTATTTTTTGAGAATCAGGACAAGGTGCTTCCCCTATATGCCAAGAACCTGTTCCACAAGAATCAACTTCTATGTTATAATCATTTTTTTTGGCATACTCTTTTGCAATAGCTTCTGCAAGTGGTGATCTACATATATTTCCTAAACATACAAATAAAACCTTCATATTATTTTATGCCCACATCTAAATATTTTCTCATGAGTTTTATCTCTTTTAGGTCAATATTCTTAGAGATAAGTTCTTTGTTATCATCTATAGTTACATCTCCAAAAGGAGTGATAATAGCTGAACTTTTAGCACAAGAGTCATCAGAACTATCACTAGCTATTACAAAACATTGATTTGCAACAGCTAGGGCTCTACATAAAGTTTCATAATTTTCTTTTCTTTTTGAACCCCACATAGCTGGCACAAGGATAATATCAGCACCTTGCAGTTTTTGCCAATAGTCTAAAAATCTAAGTTCAAAACAGATAAGAACACCTATTTTTAAACCATCAATTTCAAATATCTTTATGTCTTCTTCTCTTCCACTTTCAAAATATTTATTTTCATCATTTATCGCAAAAAGTTTTATTTTTGACTGCTTATGTATTATTTTACCTTTATGAAAAATATAAAAAGTGTTGAAGTACTCTTCACACTCTTTATTTGTCATAGTAAGACTTATAGTTCTGTCTTTTGAGAGTTGGGTTAGCTTATCTATTGCTGTTCTTGTAAACTTTCCTGCTTCTATTATTCGTCCATAGGCATATCCTGTAAGACATAACTCAGGGGCTAAAATAAAAGAGTCCTTTGGTGTTTGTAAAATAAGTTCTTCAAGATGATTCAAATTATCTTGAAAGTTTGTACTAGGTTTAGTTTGAAGAGTTACTAAGTTCATTTTTACTTCTTATTATTAATTCATTTAGTTTTGTTTCATAAAGTTTTGCAACTTCTAGGTCTGTTGATTCAAATCTTGTAACAAGTACGGGTGTTGTATTTGATGCTCTTATTAGTCCCCAACCTTGTTCAAATATTACTCTTACTCCATCAACTTCTATGATATCTAAGATTTTAGGAAAATCATCTCCTACTGTTATTAGATTTTTTTTGATTTGGTGCATTAAATCAAATTTTTCTTCGTCTGTTGTCTCTACTTTTATCTCTTCGGTTGAATAAACTTTTGGTAAAGAGTCTATTTCTTTATCTATATCCATTCCATTTTGGATAAGTTCTAAAATTCTAAATGTTGCATAAATAGCATCATCAAAACCATAATATCTATCATTGAAAAAGATATGTCCAGATACCTCTGCTGCCATATCTGCGTTTAACTCTTTTAGTTTTACTTTTAGGTTAGAATGCCCTGTTTTGTACATAACAGCAGTGCCACTTTCATTGATTCTGTCATACATTATTTGAGTACATTTAACTTCACCAATGATTACTGGGTTTTTCATAGTTTTTGCAAAAAGTAGCGCCATGATGTCACCTTTTACATTATGATTTTTTGTTAAAAATGCGATTCTATCAGCATCTCCATCATAAGCAAAACCATACTCATAATCACCTTTTAGCTTTTCAATTACATCTTTTAGATTTTTTTCTTCGCTTGGGTCTGGATGGTGATTTGGAAAAGTTCCATCTGGTTCGCAATAAAGGGCATCATAATTTAGCTCTAAGGCATCTAAAATATCAGTTAAAACAGTATCAGCAACACCATTCCCACAATCAATAATTAGCTTTTGTTTCATACCTTTTAAGTGGGCAAATTCTGCTATCATATAGTTTTTATAGATACTTTTTATATCTATTTCTTTATATGTATTGTCATTTTCGATAATCATATTTTCATTGTTTGTGATTTCTTCACCCATAGAATAAATATCTTCACCAAAAAATGGTGCATTGTTAATAGTTATTTTAAAGCCGTTGTAAGGACTTGGATTGTGGCTACCTGTTATCATAACGGAAGCATTTGGTTTCTCCCCATCAAACTCTTGAAAAGAAGCAAAATAATTAACTCCTGTTGCAACCATTCCCATACCTAAAACTTTGCAACCAGCTTTGTTAAATCCAGATGTTAAATAATTAAATAGTTCAGGTGAGTGAGTTCTTGCATCATAACCAATTACTATAACTGGCTCTTGTACATTAGTTCTTTTTATCGCTTCTAATCCTAAATAATAACCTATAAGTTTTGAACTTTGTTCATTTAGTTCATCTCCTACAATTCCTCTAATATCATACTCTCTAAAAATACTTTTATTTATCATTTTCTTCGCTTTTTTATTGTGATTATATCAAAAAAGTATTTATATTACATTTGCTAGTGTTTGTATTTGTTAAAGCTAAGAGTAGTTATAATTTAAAAAAGGAAATTAATGATAGAACTTACAAATCTTTACATGTTTATATTTGCTTCATTTTTATTGTGTTTGGCTCCTGGTCCTGATAATATCTATGTTTTAACCCAAGGTATGACAAAAAGTAAAAAAGCAGCTATTGTTACCACTTTAGGCTTATGCTCAGGTCTTATTATTCATACAAGTGCAGCAGCTTTTGGTATATCTGTGATTTTTAAAACTTCAGAAATAGCTTTCAATATTGTAAAATTTGCAGGTGCTGCTTATTTATTGTATATTGCTTTTCAAGCTTTCAAGTATAGAAATGAACCCCTTGATTTATCAGTGCAAAACTCATCAAATGAGCTAAAAAAACTCTATTTAAAAGGCTTCTTTATGAATATCTTAAATCCAAAGGTTTCTATATTTTTCTTGGCTTTTTTACCACAATTTGTTAGTCCTCAAAATGGAAGTGTTCCTATGCAAATGATAATTTTAGGTTTAGTTTTTATGGCTTTGACTATTATTGTTTTTTCATCTATAGGAATCGCAGGAAATCTTTTAAGTGCAAAATTAGTACAAAAACCAAGTATCGTAAAGTATATGAATATCTTGACTTCTTTTGTGTTAGGTGGATTGGCTGTAAAGTTAGCTTTATCACAAAGATAGGAGCGTTCCTATCTTATTTGTCCGTTCCCATAAACTTTAAATTTGAAAGTTGTGAGATCATTTATCCCCATTGGTCCTCTTGAGTGAAGTTTATTTGTAGAAATACCAACTTCAGCTCCTAGTCCAAAAGCTCCACCATCTGTAAATCTTGTACTTGCATTTGCATATACACATGCAGAATCTACTTCATCTAAAAACTTATTTATACTACTGTAGTTTTCACTTATTATTGCTTCTGAGTGACCCGAACCATGTTTTGCGATATGTGCTATTGCCTCATCTATATCTTTTACAACTTTTATAGATAAGATGTTTGCTAGGTATTCTGTATCATAGTCATTTTCACTTGCACTATGTATATCAATAAAATTTCTTGTAATCGTACAACCTCTTAGTTCTGTACCATTTTGCATAAATGCCTCATGTAATGGTGGCAAAATATATGCAGCTACATCTTTATGAATTAGAAGTGTTTCTAAAGCATTACATGCACTTGGTCTTGAGCATTTTGCATTTACAGATATTGCTATTGCTTTTTCATGGTTTGCATCTTTATCAATATATGTATGGCAAACTCCCTTATCATGTTTTACAACAGGAACAGTAGCATTTTCACTTACATATTTTATTAAGGCTTCTCCACCTCTTGGAACTATTAAGTCCACATATTTATCTTGTTTTATTAAAAAAGCTACACCTTCTCTTGAAGAATCAGGAAGTAATGAAATGGCATTTTGTGGAAGAGCATTGTCATCTAATACCTTTCGTAAAATTGTTGCTATTGCTTTATTTGAATGTTCTGCTTCTTTTCCACCTTTTAGAACACAAACATTTCCACTTTTAAAACAAAGTGCTGCTGTGTCACTTGTAACATTTGGTCTGCTTTCATAAATGATACCTATAACTCCAATTGGAATAGAAACTTTTTGAATATTTAAACCATCTTCTGTAACCCAACCATCTAGTGTTCTTCCTACTGGTTCTTTTAGTGCTGCTATTTCTTTTATAGCTTTTGCCATAGCCATTACTCTATCACCTGTTAGAAGTAGTCTATCTTTTAATGCTTCATCTAGATTATTTACTCTTGCATTTTCCATATCTTTTTCATTGTGGCTAATTATATAATCGCAGTGTTCAATAATAGCTTCAGCCATTTGATTTAGAACTTTGTTTTTTATTTCACCACTAAGTGTAGAGATATGTCTGCTTGTTTTTTTTGCTTCTACTAAAAATTGTTGCATGAAACTCTTTTTTTTATATGTTATATATTTTGATTATTTTACCTAAAAAATCTTTAACTATTTTTCTCAATACTTAAAATTGTATTTTTTAAAGTACTAATAACATTACTTTTATCAATCTCATTTAAATCTAAAATCAGATTGAATCCAATTTGCTCTTCTATAATTGTACTATTACTACTATTTGAAAGTACTTCATAGGTTTGTATAGGATGAGATATTCCTTTTACATTTAATTCTTCTTTCTTAGTACATTTTACACTATCTTTAATAAACATGTATGTTTCTTTTGAGATCAAAATCTCATCGGGTCTTGCATTTGCTTCTAGCCTTGAAGCTAAATTTACAACTCCTCCTATAATCGTATAGTCAAGTCTATTTTTAGAACCAAAATTTCCAACTGTACAATAACCACTATTTATTCCCATTCTTATGTGAAAGGGTTTAGTTATTCCATCTTTTTGCCATTTAATTCTCAATCGTCCCATCTCTTCTTTCATCTCAATAGCCATATTTATACAAGAAATTGCATCTTCCACTTTACCATTTGAAAGTGGATCTCCAAAGAAAATCATAATAGAATCACCTATATACTTATCTATGGTTCCTCCATGTTTTATGGCAATACTTGACATAATATCCAAGTACTCATTTAAAAGTTGAGTTAAGGATTCTGTTTCTATTGTATCTGTTAAGTCAGTAAATCCTTTGATGTCTGAGAAGAATACTGTTAGGTATTTTCTTTTTGATTCTAATTGTACATCTTGTTTTCCACTAAAAATAGATTCAAATATTTGAGGAGAGAGATATTTTGCAAGTTTATTTGATAAATTTTCTAAAATATCTTTTTGATTTTGAATATTTATTAAAGCGGTTTGTAGTTCATTTGTTCTTATTTTTATCTTTTCTTCTAGTGTATCTTGGTTCTCTTTAATATTTTTAGACATATTATTAAATGTTTTAGCTATTTCATTAAACTCTTTATCTTCATTTATGACTATGTTTACATTATAGTCTCCATTTTTCAATTTTTGTACACCAATTTTTAGCTTTTTGATTATTAATGTAAGTCTTGAAGTAATATACAAGGTCAAAATAAATGTAATTAAAATAATACTCATCACTAAAATAAACTCTAAGGTTGATACTTTATTTAAGAATTGACTAGTAATCTCTTCTATTTTTGTTTCAATAGAAATAGAGACTTGTTTATTTTCTTTTAGTATAGAAATAAGTTTTTGTATTAATGTTTTTTCTTGATTTTCTATAAGGTTTATATTTATAGCTACTGTACCAACTTCTTTTACTGTCTCTTTGTAGTTATTAAATAAGTTTAATAAATCTTCTTCATCTTTATTTAATTCTTGCATGATTTTATTTATAGAATTTAGCCATTTTTTGAATCTTACTTCATCTTTGTGTTGGTAAAGAGTCTCTTTACTATAATATTTCAAGTTACCAAACTCTTGGATTAATGAAAGATTATTTGTTTGAAAGATAAGGTCTTGTAATGTATTTCTTGTATCATTCTCTTTTGGATAGATATTTTTGAATAAATTATTATTGAAAATATGTTTTTTTTGAAAATTATATACTTCATCAAAAATTAATTCAATAGTATGTTCATTTACAAATAGTTTATTTAAATAGTTTGTAATATATTTATCTTGACGAATATTACTTAGAATACTATCTACAAAATCTTTTTCATTTTTTTTAAGAATTTCACTTTTTAAATGTTCAAAGTTTTTTTCATAAGCGTTGAAATTCTTTTTTATTTCATTTAAATTATTGCTGGAGTTTTCTACTGTTGCTAAATTAATAAGTTCATTCATATCTTCTTGGATAATGATTAATTTTGAAACTTCCTTTGCAAAACTAGAGTTCTCTTTCATGTGATATGTTGTTATTAAACTAAGAGAACTAATAGAAAGAATAAATAGGATTAAAACTATAAAACTATAAATTACTTTTTTTCTTATATTCATAGAGTCTCTTTATTTTGGAATAATTAGACTCTATAATATTATATTTTTACTAAAAATCTCCCTGAAGCTTTACCTGCAAGTAGAGTATCATATGCATTTTTTATTTCATCTAATGATATTTCATTTGTAAGTTGTGCTAGATTTTCTATTTTAAAATCACTTGCAATTTTTTCCCAAGCAGCAATCTTTTTCTCAATTTTACATTCAACTGAATCAATACCAATAAGTCTAACTCCCCTTAAAATAAATGGGAAAACATTTGTATTTAATTCAAAAGAAGAAGTTAATCCACAACAAGTAACTACTCCATCATATCTTACTATTTTCAAAGCTTCTGCTAAAATATTTCCACCAACTGTGTCAATTACTCCATCAAATTTTTCACTTCCCATTGGTCTTTTATTTTCCACATCAAATTCACTTCTTAAGATAACTTCACTTGCACCTAAATCTTTTAAAAATGGTATTTTATCCTCTTTTCCACTAATAGCAGTTGTATTAAATCCAAGTTTATGTAAAATACTTATTGCAATACTTCCAACTCCTCCTGTAGCTCCCGTAACTAAAATATTTCCTTTTGTTATTCCATTATTAAGCAGTTCATTTACACTTAAAGCAGCTGTCAATCCAGCTGTCCCATAAGTCATGATTTCTCTATCTGTAATAGTTTTTGGAATCTTAACTACCCATGAATCTGGAACTTTAACAAACTCTTGATGACCACCATCTGTATTCATACCAAAATCATAACCAGTTACTAAAACTTTCTCCCCTATAGAAAATTTATCTGAGTTTGATTTTTCAACTACACCTGCAACATCAATACCTGTCACATGTGGAAAGTTTCTTGTAACCCCTGGATTTCCAACAGAACTTAGAGCATCTTTATAATTAAGTGATGAGTATGTTGCTTTTATTAAAACTTCATTTTCCCCTATTTGTGGAACTTCTATCTCTTTTAATCCTGATTTAAATTTTTTATCTTCAAATTTTTCTACTATAAATGCTTTCATGATTATCCTTTATTTACTTATTCTAAAACTTTAGCTAAAATTAGCCAAAAGAACAAGTACTTACTAAAAGTAAATGTACTATCTAAAAAGATACTATGGAATAATAATGACAAAAAAAATAGATAATGATTTTCAAGAAAATATTGAAAAATGTCCAGTAGAAACTGCCCTTGATGTATTAGCAGGAAAGTGGAAAATACTAATTTTATGGTATTTAAGAAGTGAAACTAAAAGATTCAATGAATTACAAAAGCTTCTTCCAAGAACTACACAAAAGATGTTGATACAAAAGTTAAGAGAGTTAGAAGAAGATGGAATAGTTCATCGTGAAGTTTATCCTGTAGTTCCTCCAAAGGTGGAATACTCTTTAACTGATTATGGGAAAACATTAAAACCTATATTAAAACAACTCTATCTTTGGGGTGAAATTCACAAAAATAAAGATTTATAATTTTAGGCTTTAGCTTTTTTTTAGCAAGAAATATATAATGGCACTAATTCCTGCACTTGATAAAACCATGGTCATAATCATGATTTGATATCTAACTGCAATCAAAGGATCAATACCAGAGAGTATTTGCCCTGTCATCATTCCAGGTAGGGAAACTAGTCCAACTGCAAGTAAAGAGTTTATTTGGGGTATTAAACAGGCTTTAAAGGCTACTTCTCTTGCTTTCTCAAAAGAAACATCTCTACTTAGTTCTTTTTCATACCTTTCAATTGCTAAAGATAGTGCATTCATTGTATTTGCAAATATCATTCCTGCTATTGGTATTACATATCTTGGTTCATAAAGAGTATGTAAGTCAAGTACAAAAGCTATGATTAAAATAAGATGTATTATTCCAGATATTGCAATTGATAAAAATATTTTGCTGTAGTGATTAAGTGATTTATCTTGGGTATTTCTTAAAGCAATCCAAGTTGATACTGTAATCATAAAAATTATGATTAATAAACCAACAAAATCATTTTTTTCTTTAAACAAATAAATTAAGAAATACCCTATTATTAGAAGTTGTATTACCATTCTAATCGTAGAAGTGATTATTTCATATTTATCATTTGTCCATTTTTTATAATAATACCACACAATAAAAAGGGGTAAAATTGAATAGGCTAAATGAGTAAAAGGGATTATTTTCATTTTAACTTTTTAATAAGTCTTTTAAACTATCTATTGGTTCTTTGCCATCAAGTATTTTTTTTACTTCATTTGATATTGGCGTATAGATATTGTATTGTTTGGATAGTCTATATATAGCTTCTGCTGTTTTAACACCTTCTGCTACTTCTCCCAACTCTTCTAAAATCTCTTCAAGTTTTTTATTTTGTGCTAAGCCTAGCCCTACTCTATAGTTTCTACTCATAGTAGAACTAGCTGTTAAAAATAGATCACCTGCTCCACTTAATCCTAAAAAAGTAGATTTTTTTGCCCCAAACTCTTTACCAAATCTTGCCATTTCTACTAAGCCTCTTGAAATCAAAGAGGCTCTTGCATTATTTCCAAGTTTTAAGCCATCACAAATACCACTTGCTATAGCTAATACATTTTTATAAGCACCTGCTATTTCTGCACCAATTATATCTTTTGAGTGGTAAGTTTTTAAATATTCTGGAAAAAATTGGCTAAATTCATCATATAATTTTTTTGATTTTGAGTTTATAACTATTGCTGCTGGTAAGGCTTTTATAACTTCTGCTGCAAAAGAAGGACCTGAAATAAAACCAATATTTTTGTTTGGTACAAACTTTTCATATATTTCATTAAGAAATTTTCCACTTGATGCTTCAATCCCTTTGGATGCTACAAGTACTTTTTGTCCTTTATAAATAAAGTTTTCTTTTAACCAATTTTTTATCTCTTGGGCTGGAATAGCTATTATTAGGTATTCACATTCCATTGCAGTTTTTAAATCAACAAAGTTTTTAATATCCTTTTTTGTTCTTGATGTTATATAAACTTCTTGTTTTAAACTAAGAGCAAAATGTAAGGCTTGCCCCCATTTTCCTGCTCCTATTACTGCGATTCTTTTCATAAAATACCTTCAATAAAATTAAATAATATAGAAATAATAGCTAAATATTGCTTTTAAATATTTTTGCTTTATTTTTTAGATTAAAAAAAAATATTTAAGGTAAGTATAAAGTTGTATACGCAACTATTATGCAAGGAGTTTTAATGAAAGATATAAAAAAGGTATCTCTTCCTCACAAAGTAACACAAACTGCATATAAAATTAACCAATCTTTATCAAACGATTTAAAAGAATTTGATATTGCACCTGAACAAAGAGCAATTCTTGAAGTTATTGATAACAACAATAAAGTTTCTCAAAATGAACTTAGTCAATATCTTAAAAAAGATAAAACAACCGTATCTCGGACTTTAGATGTTATAGAAAGAAAAGGTTATATTACAAGAAAATATACGAAAGAGGACAAAAGAATAAAGTTTATTACTTTAACTTCTTTTGGAAAAGATGTTTTAAATAAAACAGAAGAAATACTTAATTTATTTAGGAAAAAGACTATAGCAAATCTCTCAGAAGAAGAGATAACTATTTTTTATGATTTATTAGAAAAACTTTTGTTAAATATTGAAAGAAGTGATGATAAATAATTTTTTTATTAGGTATTTAAATAAAATTTACAAAGTAGAGATTCTCTACTTTGTTTATGCTAATCTTTGTTTCAAAAGTTCACTTACTTTTTGAGGGTTTGCAGTACCTTTACTAGCTTTCATAGTTTGACCTACAAAGAAGGCAAACATTTTTTCTTTTCCTGCTTTGTATTCTTCAACTTTATCTTGGTTATTAGATAAAATTTCATCAATCATAGCAAGTAAAGCAGCATCATCAGATACTTGTTTTAATCCTAGCTTTTCAATAACACTATCAACATTTGTATCATTTTCCATTAGATAATCAAGTACTTCTTTAGCTGCTTTTCCAGAGATAGTATTGTCTTCAATTCTTTTAACTATTGTTGCTAGTTTTTTAGCATCAACTGGTGAAGTTGTAAGTGAATCGTTTAATCTTCCTTGTAGTTCAACTGTTAACCAAGTAACTGCATTTTTACCACTAATTCCTTCTTCTAACATCTCTTCAAAAAAGTGAGCCATCTCAAGTTGACTTGTAATAACACTTGCGTCATAATCTTTGATTCCATACTCTTTTACAAATCTAGCTTTTTTCTCATCTGGAAGTTCTGGTATTTGTGAATATTTTTCCATCATTTCATCTGTAATAATTACAGGTCTTAAATCTGGGTCTGGAAAATATCTATAATCAGCAGCATCTTCTTTACCTCTCATAGATCTAGTTTCACCCTTTTCTGGATCAAATAGTCTTGTTTCTTGTACTATCTCAGTATCATGAATACCATCTTCCCAAGCTTCAATATGTCTATTTACTTCATAAGCAATTGCTTTTTCAATAAACTTGAATGAGTTCATATTTTTAATTTCACATCTTGTATAAAGATTTGTATCACCTTTTGGTCTAATAGAAACATTAACATCACATCTAAAGCTTCCCTCTTGCATATTAGCATCACTAATTCCAAGGTATCTTACTATTGAGTGAAGTTTTTTAAGATATAAAATTGCCTCTTGTGCAGTTCTCATATCTGGTTCACTTACTATTTCAAGTAAAGGTGTTCCAGCTCTATTTAAATCCACATGAGATTCACTTCCTGCATGAATACTTTTACCCGCATCATTTTCTAGGTGAGCTCTTGTTACTCCAATAGTTTTTTGGCTTCCATCAGGAAAATCAATAACTAATTCTCCAAGCCCTACAACTGGAACTTCAAATTGAGATATTTGGTAACCAGATGGTAAGTCGGGATAGAAGTAATTTTTTCTATTGAAAATAGATTTTTGGTTAATTTTTGATTTTAATGCAGTTCCTAGCATAATTGCTTTATGCACTGCTTCTTTATTTAAGACAGGAAGAGCACCTGGAAGACCTAAACAAGTAGGACATACATTTGTATTTGGATCTTCTCCAAAACTAGTTGCACACGAACAAAAAAGTTTACTATTTGTGTTCAGTTGTACATGTACCTCAAGACCTATTATTACTTCAAACATCTATTTCCTTTATCTTATCACTTTTATATCAGCTGTTAATTTTAATTTTTCAAAATATTCTTTTAAGAATTTTTGTTCTCTTTCACCCATTAGTGCATTAAAAATTTTCTCTTTTACTTCATCAAATTTTAGAGTTGTAACTCCACTTTTATTTTTTACAAAAAACATTACAAAGGTTCTATCTGCTGTAAAAATTGGTGTAAATGTACCATCTTGTGTATCATTTAAAAGGAATTTTAATTGTGGATTTAATTTATCTTGTTCTAAAGTAAAGTCTTTTTTTACAACATCATTTAAAATTGCCATTGGGTTTTGAGATATTGTTATTAAAGATCTTTTATTCTTACTAGCATATTGTGTTACATTTATCTTTGATGCAGTCGTAAACATTGCTTGGTTATTGTCATAATAAATCTTTAAATCTTCTTCTGTAGCAACTGGAATATTCCCTCTTACTAGCTTTGCTGCAAGTTTTTTCTTCATAATCTCTTTTTTTATGTTTTCTTCAAACTTATCAAAGTCTTTATTCTTTTGTCTAAGGATTGATTTGAATGTATATAAATCCATACCATTAGATGCAGCTAATTTTTCCAAATAATCATTAACTTCAAAAATATCAACTGTTATATTTTGTTTTTCAAGCTCTTGATTATACAAAATTTCATCAATCAATTCACTAACAGCATCTGCTTTCTTCAATTTAGTTTCTGCCATTTTTTCATTTATATCATTTGTAGTTATTGGTTCATCGTTTACTGTTAAAGCTAAGGCATCTATCATTTGTGCATTTGAAAATGTAAATGTTGCCATCAAAGTAAAAAGAACTTTTTTAGCAAAAAGTTTAATTTGCTTATCTTTCATCGTTTAATCCTTTTTTATAAAGCAAATATTCTACCACAAAGTTGGTAAAATATTTGTTTGATGAAAGTTGTGTTTTTAAACTTTAGTAGAACTACATCTATTTACTAAATATAAAATTGAATTATAGTCAAGTCCTGAATGCTCACTTAACCCTATTTCACAAGTCTTTGATGTAGAAAATGCAAGTTTTGCTTTTGAGGTTTGTTCTTTTAGTTTACTGAGGGCTGAATCATTTAGTTCAGGAAAATTAAATCCCCTATCTCCCGCAAATCCACAACATTTAACATCTGTTGGAACTATTACTTCATTGGCACATAGTTTTGCAAGATCAATAAATTTTTCATGTATACCCATTTTTCTTGAACTACATGTTGAGTGTATTGTTATTGGTTCATCTATTTTAGTAAGTTCCAATTCATTTACTACATAGTCTAAACAAAATTCAATAGGTTCATAAATTTTAATATCACTAATAAAACTCTCATGCATTTTTTTAGTACAAGGACTTGTATCACATAAAATTGGATATTCGCCATTAGCACTTGCATCTATTAAAGCTTGTTCAAGTTGTATTGATTTATGTTCAGCTTGTTTTTTGAATCCTTTTGATGAAAAAGGCATACCACAACATAACTCTTCAAGCTCTTTTGGTAATATAATTTCAAAACCTGCTTTTTGAAGAACTTCAACTGTTGTATCATATAAGGTTTTTTCTTCTTGAGAAAAACTACTTTGTCCCATAGTTCTACTTAAACAAGAAGGGAAATAGACTACTTTTTTATCACTTGCTTTATTTGCAAATTTTTTATTTATACTTAAGCCACTTGGTAGTGTTGCACTCCATTTTGGTGTTCCTAATAGTTTTCTAAAGCTACTTGTCATTCCACTCATTAAAGAAGTTCCTACTAAATTGTGAACAAGGTTTGCACCTTTTAGCCCTACTCTCATGCCACTTAATGTAGTAGAAAAGTTATTTGCTATAAATGTAGCAATTTTATCTTGCGTTGGAGTTATTCTTTCATGTCTTAAATACTTCGTAAGAGCTCCTGTATCAATTCCTACTGGACAGGCAGTTGAACATAAACTACATGTTGCACAAGTTTCTATACCATCATATACATATGCTTCTTTTAACTCATCTGCTTCTTTTTGTTCACCAATTGATTCTAGTCTACTTATTTCTCTATTTGCAACAATTCTATGTCTTGGAGTAAAAGTAATGGCATTTGAAGGACACATCGGCTCACAGAATCCACACTCAATACAAGTATCAACTAAATCATTAGTTTGTGGCAATGGCTTTAGGTTTTTTAAATGGGCTTGTTTATTATGATTTATAATTACACCTGGATTTAAAATACCATTTGGATCAAAGATATTTTTAATACTTTCCATCAAATCAAAAGCAGTTTTTCCCCATTCTAACTCTATAAATGCAGCCATATTTCTACCTGTACCATGCTCAGCTTTTAAGCTTCCTTGGTATTTTAATGCAACCGAATTAGTAACATCATTCATAAATTCATCGTATCTTTTAATCTCTTTTTCATCATTAAAATCTTGTGTAAATACAAAGTGAAAATTTCCATCTAAGGCATGTCCAAAAATAAGTGCTTCATGGTAACCATGTTTTTCAAACATAGATTGAAGTTCTAATGTTGCTTCTGACAAAGATTCTATTGGATAAGCAACATCTTCAATAATAACTGTTGTTCCTATTTTTCTCACAGCTCCCACAGCAGGGAAAAGACCTTTTCTTATTTTCCAAAATAGTGTATATTCTTCTACTTTTGAAGTAAACTCTATCTCTCTTACAGTTGTAAATTCACTTAAAAGAGTCTCTATCTCTTTTGTTTGTTTTGTCAAGAGTGTTTTTTTACTAGCTCTTGTTTCCACTAATAAAGCTGTTACTTCATTATTGAACTCTTTTAAATACTCTGGCATACCCTCTTTATCTTGTACAGATTTTAAGGCCTTATTATCCATAAGTTCAACAGCATCTACAACTATTTTTTTAGCATCTTTTGCTAATTTTATTTTTGATACAGCATCACAGGCATCTTTGATATTTTCAAAAAATATTAAAGCACTTGCTTTATTTGGATAATCTTCAACTGTGTTATAAGTTACCTCTTCAATAAAGGCTAAAGTACCTTCACTTCCAATTATTAAATGAGACAAAATATCAAATTCATCTTCATAATCAATAAGGGCATTTAAAGAGTAACCACAGGTATTTTTTATCTTATATTTTTTTTCAATAAGTTTACTTAACTCTTTATTATCTTTAGTGATTTTTGATAATTCTTTTAAATCATTTAAAAGTTTTCCATGCTCTTTTTTAAACTCTTTTTTTGATTTTTCACTAGCAGTATCAAGTCTTGTTCCATCTGCCATAATAAGTTTTATTGATTTTAGTGTTTTATATGAGTTTTGTGCAGTTCCACAACACATACCTGAAGCATTATTTGCAGCAATTCCACCTATCATAGCGGCATTTATACTTGCTGGATCTGGACCTATTTTTTTATTAAATTCTTTTAATATATTATTTGCTTGTTCCCCTGTAATTGCTGGTTCTAAGCTTATATAACTTTTATCTTCTGCCAATTTAAAATTAGTAAATTTTCTTGATGTAATTATCAAAATAGAATCACTAATTGCTTGTCCTGATAAAGATGTTCCCCCTGCTCTAAAAGTGATTGGTAATTCTCTTTTATACGCTTCTTTTATGATAGCTTGCACTTCATCTGAATTGTCTGCTTTTATTACAATTTTTGGAAGTAGTCTATAAAATGATGCATCAGTCCCATAAACTAAAGTATGTAGTTTATCTGTAAAAATCCTATTATGTTCAATATTTTTAGAAATGCTTTCTAAAAAATCTTTGTATTTCCCCTCTAACATTCGAAATCCTTTTTAATTTTTTATAACTTTAATAAATCAAAAAGAGTTATCTACTCTAGTCTGGGTACTGTGTATATTCTTTGTTGTGGGTCATTAATAAATGAGTGCATTATGTCACGATGCTTTAAAATTATATTTAATAACAGTTCTAAAAATTGTGACATAATCCCTCTTTGTTAGTTTGTAATACTCATTCCAAATATTTGTGGATAGAATGCAACTAGTGCTAATACAACTATTTGTATTAAAATAAATGGTAAAACACCTTTATAAATATCTATTGTCCTCACTCCATCTGGGGCACAACCTTTTAAATAAAAGAGTGCAAATCCAAATGGTGGGGTTAAGAATGATGTTTGTAAATTCATAGCTATTAAAATAGCAAACCATACTGGGTCAATTCCTAATGTTTGTGAAACAGGAATTAATATTGGTACTATTATATATGAAATTTCTATAAAATCAATAAAAAAACCTAAAAATAATATAGCTAACATTGTAAATATTATAAATGACCATTTTCCATCACCACCTGGTAAGTTCAACATAAAGTCATGAACAATATCTTCTCCACCTGTATATGAAAATACCATAGAAAACGCTGTTGCTCCAATTAAAATAGCAAATACCATTGATGTAATTTTAACAGATTCTAAAGCGGCTTCTTTTACCATAGCAGTTGTAAAAGTTCTATACATAAAAGATAGAAAGATTGCCCCTAAACATCCAACTGCAGCAGATTCTGTTGGTGTTGCAACACCTTCAAAAATAGAACCTAAAACTAAAACAATAAGAGTAAGTGAAGGAATAATAGCAATAAGTGCCTGTATTATTTGTTGTTTTTTTGTTCCCATATCTGCATGTTTTGGAATAGCTGGTGCCATATCTTTTTTAAAATATGAAACAATTAATATAAAAAGAATATAAGCCCCAACAAGAGCAAGTCCTGGCCAAACAGCAGATGAAAACAGATCACCAACAGGAACTTGGAATACATCACCTAATATGATTAATACTAAAGAAGGAGGAATAATTTGTCCTAATGTTCCAGAAGCACATATTGTTCCAGCAGCAAGAGGAACATTATATTTATATTTCATCATAACTGGAAGTGAAATAACTCCCATAGCCACAACAGAAGCCCCAACAACACCAGTAGAAGCAGCAAGTAGTGTTCCTACAAGTACAGTAGAGATTGCAACTCCACCTCTAATCTCTCCAAATAAAAATCCCATAGATTCAAGTAATTTTTCAGCAAGACCAGTTTTTTGTAAAACAATACCCATAAAAATAAACATAGGAATAGCCATCAAAATAGTATTTTGTTGAATTGCAAAAATTCTAAAGGGCATATAATCAAACATCAAGATACCTTCATGAACACCTTCAATCAAGCTATGTAAACTACCATCAAAACCTATTTCTACTATTCCTGCTATTATTCCAAAAAATACTGAAACAGCAGCAAATGTAAAAGCAACGGGAAATCCAATCAACAGCATAAATAATGCTGTAAAAAACATTATTACACCAATCATTTAGAATCTCCTCTTTCATCGATATCAATAGTGTGAAATTTATGTTGTTCTAAATCACATTTTAGGTTTGATATTTCACCTTTTAGGTTATAGTCATCTGATGGGTGAAGTCCTTTATATATGTTTAAATTTTTAATAAAGTATCCAATTGATGTTATTATTAAAAGTAAGAATGATAAAGGAATTAGAGATTTAACAATCCATCTATAAGGTAATCCCCCCGGATCGCCACTTTGCTCCATTGACAAGTATGCTTCATGGGCATTATTAATTGAACTTAATCCTACAAGTATTGCGATTGGTAATATAAAAGCAATAACACCAGTCATATTAATCATAGCTTTTTTTCTATCAGTTAATCTATCATAGATTAAGTCTACTCTTACATGTCCATCTTCTTTTAAAGTATATGACATTCCTAAAAGTATAACTACAGAGAATAGATGCCACTCCATCTCCTGCATTGCAATACTTCCATCTCTAAAAAAGTATCTCATGACAACATCATAAAAGACATTTAAAATCATAAGTACCATAGCAATAGAAGTAATAGTTCCAATTAAATCAGCAAATTTATCGAAACCTTTTTCTAGTTTTAACAGCATAAAATTCCTTTGGGTTTTTTAAATAAGTCAGATAAATATACTTTATAAGTACATTTATCTAAATATATAAAAGGTTTAATCCCTTAAAAAAGGGATTAAACAAACTTCTTATAAATTATCTTTTAAGTATAAGTAGTCTGACATTTTTGTCCATTCTCTAACTTTCTTTTGATAAGCATCTTGAGAATCTAAAACTTCTTTTAATAAAGGATGTCCTTTAACCATTTCTTCTCTTAATTCTTTGTTTGCTTTTTTCATAGCATCCATAACTGGTTTTGGAAAAGTTTTAATTTGAATATTTGGGTAATCTTTTTTCATTTCTTCCCAAGCTGTTGCACTCATATCATAGTTTTGGATATACATATCATATGAACTTAATTTCATTGCTGTTACTAAAATCTCTTGTAAATCTTTTGGAAGTTTATCATATGCTCTTTTATTTACTAAAAATTGTAATTCAGTTGCTGGTTCATGCCAACCTGTATAGTAATAAGGTGCAATTTTATGGAATCCCATTTTTATATCCATTCCAGGTCCAACCCATTCCAATGCATCAATTGTTCCTCTTTCAAGTGAAGTATATAGTTCACCTGGAGCAATGTTAGTAACTGTAAGACCTAGTTTTGCCATAATTTCCCCTGCAAAACCTGGGATTCTCATTTTAAGACCTTTTAGGTCATCAAGAGATTTGATTTCTTTTCTAAACCATCCACCCATTTGGTTTCCTGAATTTCCCCCAGGAAAAGATAGCATTTTATGTGGTGCATAAGCTTTTTCCATTAATTCCATTCCCCCACCGTAATAGAACCATGCATATTGCTCAGGTGCAGTCATACCAAATGGCATTGTTGTAAATGGTAAAAGATTGATATCTTTACCTTTCCAATAATATGATGCAGAGTGCCCCATCTCATATTGACCCCCTTTAACCATATCTAAAATGCCAAGAGCGGCTTTATGTTTATTGGCAGCATCTACTCTAATTTGTAGTCTCCCATTAGACATTTTTTCTACCAACTCTGCCATTTTTGTAGGCGAGTCAATAAATGGATGTAGCGTTGGTCCCCAAGTTGTCGCTAATTTCCACTTATATACTTTATCAGCAGCTAATGAAGCAGTACTCATCCCCGCAAGTAGTACTGAAGCCACTATTAACTTCGTTGTTTTTCCAAACATTTTCATATATTCTCCTTTTTTATTTGTTCATATAAATTGTAACTTGTGAATATGATAATGAAATGATATTTTAAGTTTAATTTTTTAAAGTAGGCTAAAATTTATATTTTAAATATATAGCCTGTATCGACTACTGTATGGATATAATCTTTTATTAATATTTTTCTAAGTCGTCTTATCAAGCTTCTTATTGATTCAAGTGAAACAAAGTTTCCTTCCCAAACATAGTTTTCTATCGCAGCATAGGTAATTACTTCATTTTTTTTAGTTAAAAAAAGATTTAATAGAAGTCTCTCTTTTTTTGTAAGTCTTACTTCTTCTTTATCTATTTTTAATAAAGAGGATTTAAAATCAAAATAATACTCTTCATCAAACATAATAATATTATTTGTAATTTTACATAATTTTTCAATCTTTATTTCTAATTCATCTATAAAAAAAGGCTTTTTTAAATAGTCATTACATCCATAATCATATGCTTCTTTAATAATATCAAGTTCTACAGTTGAACTGATTATTATAATAGGTACTTCTATATAATATTCTCTAATTTTTTTGAGAATTTTTATTCCATCTATATTTGGAACATTTATATCTAATAAAAAACAATTATAACCATTTGATATAGAATCATATGCTTTTTGTCCATCAGAAAATGAATCAACTCTATATCCTTTTAGTCCTAGTCTTTTAGATATGGTTTGACTAAGTTTTGTATTATCTTCTAGAAGTAAGATTTTCATTGTAAAACCTTTTTCATTTTGGGAATTTTTATTGTAAATATAACTTTGTTTTCATCATTTTTGACAAACATTTGTCCTTTCATTTTATCTTCAATAATTACTTTTGCCATGTATAATCCAATCCCTGTACCATCTTTTTTTGTAGTGAAATAGGGGTCAAAAATAGAGTGTATTATTTTTTCATCTATTCCACCTGCATCATCTATTACTTCTATTATAGTGTAATTATTATTTGTGTAAACATTAACTATTATTTTGCATTTATTTTCTAAAGAATTGTCTGATATTTTATTTTTTGCATTATTTAAAAGGTTTAATAATACTTGTTTAAATTCATTTTTATACCCATATACTAGAAAATCATTATTATTTTCTTGGTAATTTATTTCAATATTAATATTCAAATAGAAGAGTTGTTTTCCTACAATTTCTAATATATCTTCAAAAGATTGTTTTACAGAAAAATTTGTTTTTTTAGTTGAGGGTTTTAAAAAGTTTCTAAAATCACTTAAAGTTTGTGACATGTATTGAATTTGAACCATTGAATCTTTTACAAAACTTTGCACATCCTGCGTTTGTAGTTCTTCAAGCATGTGTGAAGTTTGTATATCTTGAACTAAGGCTGAGAGTTCAACTAGTGGTTCATTCCATTGATGTGCAATGGCTGCTACCATATCTCCCATTTCTGCTAATTTTGTTTGTTGTATTAAGAATTGTTTTTGTTGAACTCTCTCTGTAATATCATCCATAATACAAACAATACCCCCAACTTCTCCATTTATATTTTCATATGGAGCTTTATTTAAAATAAAATATTTCATTTGTAAGTTTGCAAAGTGTAAGACTATCTCTGAGGTATCTGTTTCTTGGCTTTTTTGAATCTTTTCATCTATTTCTATGTTTTTTATAGCTATATCTTTTGGAAAAAAGTCAAAGGCAGTTTTTCCAATAACTTCTTGTTTTGTGATGTTAAATAATTTTGCAAAAGCTAAGTTTGAACCAATAAACTTACCATCTTTATTTTTATAGTATATTGCATTAGGTAGGGTGTCTAATAAAACTTTCTCAAACTTTAGTCGATTTGAAAGGTCATTTTCAAGTTTTTTTCTTCTATTTATATTGGCTCTCATACTAATAACCATGATTGAAAGAATAAAAATTATAGAAAAAACAATAACTATAAATTTTGTATATTTTTTATAAAATGAGCTTGGTTCATTTAAAATTGTATATTTTTCATGGATATTATTCAGTGAAATATCAAATTTCTTTAGTTCGTTATAATCAAAAATATATCGATTGGGAGATTTTTCTAAAATAGGAATATCTTTTATATCTTTTCCATTTAAAACTTGTAAAGCCATATTTGCAACACTATTACCTTGTGCGGTTGCTGATGTTACTAATCCACCTACAATTCCATAATTTAGATAAAAATCCCACAGTCCATAAATAGGGTTATGACTTATTTCTTTTATTTGTTTTAAACCCTCTTTATAAGTAAAGTTTTTCCCTGCTTTATCTTTAAAAAGAAGCAAAAAAAGTAAAACATCATCTTTATTTAAATTTTTAACTTTATTTTTTAAAGTCTCCATATCTAATTGATCTATGTATTCTATGTTAAATTGATCTTTGTATTTTTTTATTATAAGTCTTAAATCTCTTTTTATTGCATAACCTGTTTTTGACTTATCATTTATAATAACAAGATTCTTCATCTTAGGGTGAAGTTCATGTATCAATTTAAAGTTATTCTCTAAATCAACTTGTTCTACTACTCCTGACATATACTCTTTTATATTCTTTTCTTCTAAAAGAGTTTTATCAAAGTTATTGATACCACAAAAGAGTACAGGAGTATTAGGAAAGAGATAATCATGATACTTTATAATAAATTCAAAGGCATTATTATCACTTACAAGGATTAAATCAAATTTTCTATTTTCAAATTGTTTTTTGTAGAGTTCAGCAAGTTCATTTAGATATATGCCTCCAACAACTCTTTTGGTATCCATATATCTAGTTGTAAGTTCTATATTACCATATGAGGCAAATTTATCTTCGATTGCTTTTGATATGTCATCACTCCATTTATACCCTTTATGATACGAATGGAGTAATAAAACTTCTTTATTATTGTTCGCAAAAGAAGATGTAAGAAAGATTATAAAGTATAGTAATAAAAGTTTTTTCATATTGTTCTGATTATATCATTAATCTACAAAAATGATATATCCAGATTTTGGACCATGTGCTCCTATTACAAGTGATTGTTCTATGTCTGCTGTTTTTGAAGGCCCTGAAACAAATACACCATATCCACTATTTTCAAACTCTATTTTTGTATAAGCTTCATGCATATTATTTACAATATCATTTTTATTTACTACTATTATGATATTTTGAGCTATGAAATAAAGACTTCTATGTCTATTATTCTCATCTTTTAACCAAACTGCACCATTTTCAGCAACTGCAAAATTTCCTTTAACTATTGCTAAATCTATATCTTTTAAGTTGTGAGCATCATCTTGTGCATTTGCATCAAAATTACTTAATGAACAAAATTCCACATTTGAATAAACTTGCCCTAACTCATCTTTATATAGATTTTTTATAGTTTCATCAAGTTTCTCTTTTGTTGTTATAATAGATTCTCCGCCTACAGTTTTTATGACTTGGGCATATTTTTCTAATTTATTTTCAAAAGTTATTCCAAAATGATCATATTCAGGAAGGATTTCATCTTTTACTACATTATTTGATTTAATAGCATTTAATATCTCATCTCTACTTGACATTATGAATCCTTTCTTTGTTTATATAACTCTTTAAAAGAGTTTTTTGGCATCTTTGGAATATCCCTTTGTTTTCCCCAAACATTTGCTTTTGAGTAAATAATAGAATCAGGTAACATCGGAATTACTTTTCTCATGATTTTCCCACCTATATTAAATAGTGTAGGGTGATCCATTACCCATGAAGTTATTTTCATAGCTACTGCTTTTTTTGTGTCTATTAAATGCTTTTTAGCAAGGTCTTGTCTATGGGCGTAAAGTTGAGAATCCAAATCAATTTTTACAGGGCATACATTTGTACATGAAGCACAAAGTGTACAAGCAAAAGGTAATGATTTATGCTCTTTAGGATTTCTAAATGCTGCTAAATTTGAACCAATAGGTCCTGGAATTGTATATTTATAAGAGTGACCACCACTTCTTCTATAGATTGGACAAGTATTCATACATGCACCACATCTAATACAATTAAGTGATTTTTGATAAGTAACATCAGCTAATATTGGAGTTCTTTGGTTATCTACTATTACAATATGCATCTCTCCACCTTCTACTGGACCATGGTAATGTGATGTATAAGAAGTAATAGCTTGACCAGTTGCACTTCTTGCTAGTAATCTTGTAAATACTGATAAATCTTTAAGTCTTGGAATAGTTTTTTCTATACCCATAGACGCAATATGAAGTTTAGGAACACTTGCCCCCATATCTGCATTTCCTTCATTTGTACAAACAACTATTCCACCTGTTTCACTTATTGCAAAGTTTACACCAGTGAGTCCTGCTTGCGCTGTTAGGAAATCTTCTCTTAAACTAGCTCTTGCTGCACGTGTAAGATAAGTAGGATCATCATTGCCTTTCTCAGTTCCTAAGTGTTCGTGAAAAGTATCACTTACATCAGATTTTTTAAGGTGAATCGCTGGTAGTACTATATGTGAAGGTGGTTCATTTCTAAGTTGAACAATTCTTTCACCTAAATCTGTATCAATTACTTCAATCCCTTTACTTTCTAGATAAGGATTTAAATGACACTCTTCTGTTAGCATTGATTTTGATTTTACAAGTTTTGTTACATTGTGTGAAGCTAAGATTTCATGAACTATTTTATTATGTTCTTGGGCATCTTTTGCCCAATGAACTTTTATACCTTTTTTTATTGCATTTTTTTCAAACTCTTCTAGGTAAAAATCAAGTTTATGCATAGTATGTGTTTTTATATTATTTGCATATTCTCTTAATTTTTCCCATTCAGGTATTCCTTTACTTGAGACATCTCTTTTTTCTCTTACAAACCATAATGCTTTGTCATGCCAATGCATTCTCTCATCATTGGCTACAAATTTTGCTGCTTCTTGGGGATGACTCATATCGTTTCTCCTAAAAGTATTTCACTTATATGCATAACTTTGATAGGATTTTTGTCCCTATTCATTATTCCTTGCATATGCATCAAACATGACATATCTGCACCTGTCATAATTTGAACATTTGAATCCATATGGTCTTTTATTCTATCTTTTCCCATTGCAACAGATATTGCTTCTTCTGTTACACAAAAAGTTCCACCAAAACCACAGCACTCATCTTCTCTATTTAATTTAACTAGTTCTATTCCCTCAACAAGTGATAAAAGATTTTCTAGTTTATTAAAATGTGGGATGTTAAGTTCACTTGCACTTCCAAGTTTTAAAACTCTATGTCCATGACATGAATTATGAACTCCAACTTTATAATTAAATTTTGAATCCAATTTATCAATTTTTGCAATGTCATGTAAAAATTCTGTTATTTCATATATTGATGTTTTGATTTTATTATAATCTTTATTGTCATTAAAAAATGGCTCATAATGCTCTTTTACCATGGTTACACATGAACCACTAGGTGCTACTACATAGTCATATTTTTTAAAAGTATTTACAAATCTGTGTGCTAATTTTTCAATATCTTGGCTACAACCTGAGTTTGCCATTGGTTGTCCACAGCAAGTTTGCTCCATTGGATATTCTACATTAAATTTTAATTTTTCTAAAAGCTTTAAAGTTGCCATACAGCTTTGCGGATAAAGCTCATTCATAAAGCAAGGTATAAATAGTCCTATAGTCATAAAAACTCCTCTTTTGATGGTAAATTATATAAAATTGGTATAACAATAATATGATATTTCTATTTTTTCATAAAAATTGAAAAGTCATTGTCTAAATAATTATCCTTTATTGTTATATCTTCTGTTAATGTTTTGATGTGTGATAATATATCTTTTGGTTTAATATTAGTCAAGGAATCATTTTTTAAAAAGTTAAAAATAAATCCTTTTTTTGATGAATTAAAGCACTTATTAATAAATGTTTTAATTTCATTTTTTGTTAGAATACTTAAAGCTCCACTACATACATAATAATCTGCTTCTTCTAATTCATCTATAAGAATATCTGCAAGATAGAAGTTAACATTCAAAAATCTTTTACTAGCTAACTCTATCATTTGTTTTTCACAATCAATACCAATGTAAGATTTTGGTTTTAAATTATTATCAAATAAATAGTTATAATACTCTCCAAAACCACATCCTGCATCTATTATAGTTGAGTTTTTAATTTCATCTTTTATAAACTCTGTTAAAATCTCAAACCTTTTATATTGGGAAAATTCAGAATTCCAGTGAACTCCCCTTGCACTTATGCCATATTTTTTAATGGTTTTATTATAAAATGTATTGTTGTCTTTGTGAGCCATTTAATTTATTTGTTCTATTACTACTTTGTTGTCTTTTAAGAATTTTGAAACAATATCTGAAGCTGTATGCTCATATGCTTTTTGGAAAACAATTCTTTTAATTCCTGCTGCGATTAAGTTTTTTGAGCACTCACTGCAAGGCTCTAAGGTTACATAAATAGTTGCTCCTTCTATACTTATACCTTTTCTTGCAGCCCAAATTAGTGCATTCATTTCTGCATGTATTTCATAGGTTTTTGACCAATCATGATGGTCCTTTGTATATTCATCATTCCAATGTTCTTTGCAATTTATATATCCAGCTGGTGTTCCATTATAACCTGTTGATAAAATTCTTCCATCTTTTACTATTACTGCACCTACTTGTTTTGATACACATTTTGAAGCACTTGCTATCTCATGTGCAATATTTATAAAGTTTTTATCACTTATCATTTTTTATCCTAAAGCATTTTTTATTTTTCTAAAAAATCAACAATTTTTCTAAAAAATCAGTAGTTTTCTTAAAATTTTCATTAAAAATGTACAAATTATGTTAAAAATTGTCAAATTTTATAAATTTTTAATTTATTACATTTTTATAGTTATTTGTGTATTATACCCTAAAATTTTCAAAATAAAGGCTAGAGATGGAATTCAAAGATATAAAAGAATTAATTAGAGTTTTTGATAAAAGTGATTTAAATAAATTAAAAATCAAAGATGGCGAATTTGAAATTAGTATGCAAACTGGTTTTGATGGAGGATCAATTGTAACAACTACTGCACCTGCAGTTCAAGTAGCTCAAGCACCTGCGCCTATTGCTGCAAGTACTTCTGTTACTAATGAAACAACAGCACCTATTACAGGAGATACAATTAATTCTCCAATGATTGGAACTTTTTATGCTTCACCATCTCCTGAGTCTGCTGCATTTGTAAAAGTAGGGGATACTGTAAAAGCTGGACAAACTTTATGTATTTTAGAAGCTATGAAAATCATGAATGAAGTTGAAGCAGAATTTGATTGTAAAATTGTGAAAGTATTAGTTGAAGATTCTAATCCAGTAGAATATGATATGCCACTATTTGTTGTAGAAAAATTATAAGAAAGATTAAGTATGGCAGAAATAAAAAAAATCTTAATAGCTAATAGGGGAGAAATTGTTCAAAGAGCAGTTCGAACTATTAGAGAAATGGGTAAGAAATCAGTTGCAGTTTATAGTGCAGGGGATAAAGAAGCTTCATATTTAAAACATGCTGATGAAGCAGTTTGTATTGGTGGTGCAAAATCAAGTGAATCATACTTAAATATTCCTGCAATTATTACAGCAGCTGAAATGACTGGCTGTGATGCAATTTTCCCAGGATATGGGTTTTTATCTGAAAATCAAGATTTTGTAGAAATTTGTAGATTGCACAATATTAAATTTATAGGTCCTTCTGTTGAAGTAATGGAAAAAATGGCTGATAAATCTAAAGCAAAAGAAGAGATGGTAAGAGCAGGGGTTCCTGTTGTTCCTGGATCTACTGGTGCTGTTCATAATGTGGAAGAAGGAAGAAAAGTAGCTCGTGAAATAGGTTATCCAATCATGGCAAAAGCATCAGCTGGTGGTGGTGGTAGAGGTATGAGACTTATTGAATCAGAAGATAAATTCGACCAACTATTTACAGCAGCTTCTAGTGAAGCTTTAGCAGCTTTTGGTGATGGTACTATGTATTTAGAGAGATTTATTAATAATCCAAGACATATTGAAGTTCAAGTAGTAGGGGACTCTCATGGAAATGCCATTCATATAGGTGAAAGAGATTGTTCTTTACAAAGAAGACATCAAAAAGTTATTGAAGAATCACCAGCTATTTTATTAAATGATGAAACTAGAGCGAAACTTCATGATGTTGCAGTTAAAGCTACTAAATATTTAAAATATGAAGGTGCTGGAACTTTTGAGTTTTTAGCTGATGATAAACAAAATATTTATTTTATGGAGATGAATACTAGACTTCAAGTTGAACATCCAGTTTCTGAAATGGTTTCAGGAATTGATATTGTTGAGCTTATGATTAAAGTTGCAGAGGGTGATGTTTTACCTCCTCAAGAAAAAATCAAATTTAGAGGTCATGCAATAGAGTGTAGAATTACAGCAGAAGATCCAAATACATTTTTACCAAGTCCTGGAAAAATCACACAATGGATGGTTCCTGGTGGAAGAAATGTAAGAGTTGATTCTCATATTTATACAAACTATGTAGTACCTCCTTATTATGACTCTATGATTGGAAAACTAATTGTATGGGGAAGAGATAGAGAAAAAGCTATCAAAATTATGAAAAGAGCTTTAAATGAGTTTGAAGTATATGGAATCAAGACAACTATTCCTTTTCACATTAAGATGATGGGAAATAAAGATTTCAATGATAATAATTACGATACAAAATACTTAGAACACTACAAAGGTTTAGGTGATATTTAACAAAAGAGCATAAAACTCTTTTGTTAAAGCTTAAACTAATACAAATTTATGTATAATCCAGCAAATATACACAATTATACTTATTACTCACTCATTTAGTTACTGTACACTTTTATAACTAAACTGTTTTATCAAGTTTCAAACTTTTAGTTTTAAATATATACGTGTATATAAAATACACAAAGGTAATTAATGAATTTCTCAGATTTCAATTTTAAACAAGAACTACAAAAGGCTATTGATGACGCAGGTTTTATACAACCAAGTCCTATTCAAGAAGATGCTATTCCTGTAGTTTTAAGTGGTAAAGATATGGTTGGTCAAGCGCAAACTGGTACTGGTAAAACAGCTGCATTTGGTCTTCCAATGATTAATATGATGAAAGGTAACTCTGGTGTTGAAGCTGTAGTTATTGTTCCAACAAGAGAACTTGCAATGCAAGTTTCTGACGAATTATTTAGATTCGGTAAAAGTTCAGGAATGAACACAGCAACTGTTTATGGTGGTCAATCTTACTCTATGCAGTTAAAAAATATAGATAGAGCATCAATTATTGTTGCTACTCCTGGTAGATTAATTGATTTATTAAAAGGTAAAAAGATTGATATTAAACCATCTTTCGTAGTTTTAGATGAAGCTGATGAGATGTTAGATATGGGATTTCTTGATGATATTAAAGAAATCTTTACTTATTTACCAAAAGATAGACAAACTCTTCTTTTCTCAGCAACAATGCCTCCTGCAATTAAAAAACTTGCACAAAACATTTTAAAAGAACCAGAGTTTATTACTGTTACAAAAGCAGAAATGACTAACTCTAAAATTACTCAATTATTTTATGTAGTTGATGAATATGAGAGAGATGATGCATTAATCAGACTTTTTGATTTCAAAAATCCTGAAAAATCTATCATATTCTGTCGCACTAAAAAGGAAGTTGATAGATTATCAACTTACCTAGTATCTCAAGGACATATGGCTAAAGGTCTTCATGGAGATATGGAACAAAGACAAAGAGAAGAAGTAATTAGATCTTTCAAAAAAGGTGCTTTAGATGTACTTATTGCTACAGATGTGGCGGCAAGAGGATTAGATGTAAATGATGTATCTCATGTATTTAATTATCATTTACCATTTGATTCTGAATCTTATGTACATAGAATTGGTAGAACAGGGAGAGCTGGAAAAGAGGGTGTTGCTATTTCAATTGTAACTCCACATGAGTTTAGAATGATTCAAAAGATTCAAAAAACTACTGGTGGAAAAATGGAAGCGAAAGTTATTCCTAATATTGACTCTGTTAAAGAGAAAAAAACTAGTACTTTACGAGGTAAAATTTCTGAACAAAAAGTTTATGATTCTGGTATTTCACTAGTAGAAAGTTTAAAAGAAGAATTTGATTTATCAACTATTGCTTTTAAATTAGCGTCAATTTTATCTGATGCAACTATTGTAAAAGGTAACAATTATATTGGTAAATCAGAAATTGATATTAAAAAACTTTTCGAAAGATTAAAAGACGACAGAGGCGATGATTCAAGAGGTCGAGGTGGTCAAAGAAGAGGAAGATTTGGTGGAGGTAATCGAAACCGAAATGGTGGCGGTGGAAACCGAAACAGAAGTGGCGGTGGAGATAGAAACGGTGGAGGAAGAAGAAGAGATTAATCTCTTCTCTTCTCTTTATAGTATCTTTTAACAACTTTCGTTGCTTTTTTATAAGCTTCTTGAGTATTTCTACCAAATGCTCTAAACACTCCATTTTTACCAAAAAACTCAACACTTTCTAATTCTCCATTTTTTATACCTACAACGCTAAAAATATTAAATTTTTTTTTCATTTTAGATACTTCTGGAAATTCATTTTCTGTAATAATTCTTATAGTCATATTCTTTCCTTTATCTATAATTTATTACTATTATATATAAAAGCACTTAAATAGTACTTAAGTAAATTTTTTATTAACAATTTATTAATATAGATTTATTTTAGAATAATTTATATACTTTAATTATAAGTTAATACTAAAAGGTATAAAAATTTAAGTTTAGTTTAAGTTTTATGTAACTAGAGAGTGGGTAATATTTTAACTACTAAAAATTACAAAATGGTTACAAAAGGATATCTTTGGATTTTAATACCATAAAAAAAATGGATGATGCAAGAGACAAGTCTCTTCCTAGTTTTGCAAAACTTTCTCTTGCATTATTGTTTATAGTTATTGTATTTTTGTGGAGTTATTCTTCACATGAGGAACTACCTAATAACAGCTTTTTGATTATTGGTGCTGTATTTGGTGCTTACATGGCAATGAATATTGGTGCAAATGATGTTGCTAATAATGTGGGGCCAGCTGTTGGTGCCAAAGCTATGACACTTATGTGGGCTATTGTTATTGCAGCTATTTTTGAAGCTCTGGGTGCTTTAGTTGCTGGTGGTGATGTTGTTAATACTATAAAAAAAGGAATTATTAATCCAGCTCTAATCTCTAATCCACAAATTTTTGTTTGGGCTATGACAGCTGCTTTATTATCTGCTGCTTTGTGGCTTAATTTTGCGACATCAATTGGTGCTCCTGTTTCTACTACTCACTCAATTGTTGGTGGAGTTATGGGTGCTGGTATTGCAGCTGCTGGTTTTGACATTGTTTCATGGGAAACAATGGGTAAGATTGCCGCATCTTGGGTTATTTCACCGATTTTAGGTGGTGTTATCGCTGCACTGTTTTTATATTTTATTAAAAAAAATATTATGTTTAAAGATGAGAAATTAGATTCAGCAAAGAAATTTGTTCCTTTATTAATTGCCTTTATGACATGGGCTTTTTCTACATATATTATTTTAAAAGGTTTAAAACATCTTATTAAAGTAGATTTTGTTACTGCTTTAATTCTTGGTCTTATTATTTCAATTGTTGTTTTTATTCTTGTTAAACCTTTGATTGCAAAAAAATCATTAAAATTAACAGATAATAGAATAAGTGTAAATAGTTTGTTTAATATTCCTTTGATTTTTGCTGCTGCTTTATTATCTTTTGCCCATGGTGCAAATGATGTTGCAAATGCTATTGGTCCATTGGCTGCTATTAATGATGCTGTAATGAATGCTACAATTTCATCAAAAGTTGGTATTCCATTATGGGTTATGGCTGTTGGTGCTATTGGTATTGCTATTGGTTTAGCACTTTATGGTCCTAGACTTATAAAAACAGTTGGTTCAGAAATTACAGAGCTTGATCAAGTAAGAGCTTTTTCTATTGCAATGGCAGCTGCAATTACTGTTATTATTGCTTCTCAACTAGGACTTCCAGTCTCTTCTACTCATATTGCTGTTGGTGGTGTATTTGGAGTTGGTTTTTTAAGGGAATGGTTAGATTCATCTGAAGAAAAATTCTTAAAAGAAATCAGAGGTAAGTTTAAAAAAGATAAAAATCAACTTGATAAATATCAATTGGAGTTAAATCAACTTGCTGCTAAAGATTCTAAGTCAAAAATTGATTATAAAAGAATAGTTGAATTATACAATTTGATTGATGAAAAAGATGAAAAAGTTAAACTAGAGAGAAAAGAGTTCAAATCAGCTAAACGAATAAAATATGTTAAAAGAGATGCAATTAAAAAAATTATTGCAGCTTGGATAATTACTGTTCCTGCTGCTGCATTTGTATCTGCTACTATCTTTTTTATGATAAAAGGTATGATGCTTTAATTTCTAAATTTTCTTAATTAATGTACCTTATGATAATATTTCAGAAATTATCATGAGGAACATTTCATTCAAGCTTTAATCTCAGTTGCTACTATTTATTTGTTTATTTTAATTGGTTTTGTTTTTAAAAAATCTTTTAAAGGTGAAGTAAATGAAAGAACTTTAGTATTATTAAATTTATATTTTCTTCAGCCTTTACTTGTGTTTTGGGGATTAACTAGAGCTCCTATTAGTAAAGATTTTCTTCTTACACCTGTAGTTAGTGGAATATCTCTTTTACTTGTTTTAGTTATTGTATATTTTTATTCTTTGAAGTTTTTTAAAAAAGATGTTCAAAATAAATCTATTTTTTTGGCTTCATCTTTAGTTGGTAATACTGGTAATTTAGGTATTCCATTAGGAATAGCTATTTTTGGTTTACAAAGTGTTCCTTATACTTCTATTATCAATATTGTCAATGTATTTTATATGTATATATTTTCTGTTTATTTTTTTACAGGTGAAAAATTTAATATAAAATCTTCTTTAAAAGCAATTTTTAAAATGCCTGCAATTCATGTTACTTTTATTGCCATACTATTTAATTATTATGATTTACATATTAATGCAGATTTTGAGAAGTTTTTTACTATGGGTGCATATACAG
Source organism: Arcobacter sp. F2176 (assembly GCF_004116465.1). Classification (NCBI taxonomy): domain Bacteria; kingdom Pseudomonadati; phylum Campylobacterota; class Epsilonproteobacteria; order Campylobacterales; family Arcobacteraceae; genus Arcobacter; species Arcobacter sp. F2176. The sequence goes on along the minus strand of NZ_PDJV01000005.1, from coordinate 43,008 downwards.
CTATTGTTATGCAGTTAGTAATATTTGGAATCTTTATGTCCGACGTTAAAATCAAATCGGCTAATTGGCATTTGGCACTTAATATATCTTTATTTAAACACTTTATTTTACCTTCTGTTGGTCTTTGTGTTATCTTTTTATTTGATTTACCAGCTATGGTTAGTGCGATTATATTTATGGAATTACTTGTTCCCCTTGCTGTTAATAATGTAAATCTTGCATCTTTATATAAATGTAAGCCAATTGATGCAACTTTTTCAGTTCTAGTTAGTTCTCTTATATTTGTGATTTTAACTTATGCTTATATTCTTTTAATCAATTATTTCTTCGGATTATAATATGTGTGGAATATTAGGTTCTAATTTTATTTCAAATAATTTTGACTCAGCCTTAGCTATTATGAATAATAGAGGGCCAGATTATTCTATGGTTTTCAATCATAAGAATTACCAATTTGGTCATACAAGATTGTCTATTATTGATGTTGATGATGAAGCCAATCAGCCTATGATATTTGATGATATTTTGATTGTTTTTAATGGTGAAATTTATAATTACAAAGAGTTAATAAAAGTTGAAAATCTTATTTGTAAAACATCCTCTGATACTGAAGTGATTATTAGGTTATATCAAAAGTATGGTATTGATTTTTTAAATAAATTAAATGGTATGTTTTCTTTTGTGATTTTTGATTTAAAGCAGGAGAAGTATTTTTGTGCCAGAGATAGATATGGGAAAAAACCGTTTTTTTATTACTTCAAAGAGAATAAATTTATCTTTTCTTCTTCTATTAAATCTATAATAAAAATATTGGGTTTTACTCCAAAATTAAACAAGGTCGCTTTGTCTCAGTATTTACAATATTTTGTTTCTTTAAATGATTTAACTTTTTATAATGATATTAATAAATTAGAAGCCTCTTCTTATATGATTGTGTCTAATAATGAGTTATTTATCAAAAAATATTATAAAATCAATACTTACAAAAAAGTTGTTGATGAAAAACAAGCTTTAAATGATATTGAAGAGCTTTTATTTAATAGTGTTGAATCTAGACTTGTAGGCGATGTGGAAGTAGGGAGTTTGTTAAGTGGTGGAATTGATAGTTCACTTATCTCTGCTCTGTACACAAATATAACAAGTAAGCGTATTCACACTTTCTCTGTTGGATATAGTGATTATAAAAGCTATTCTGAGCTTGATTATGCTTCTTTAGTATCTAAAGATATTAATTCTATACATCATCCCTTAGAGGTATCTAGAAATGATTTTATTGATGTATTTGATGAAGTTATTGATGCCTTAGAAGAACCACATGCTGATAGTGCTGCTTTTCCTTTATATTGTCTTACTAAATTAATTAATAAAAAAGGAATAAAAGTTGTTTTAAGCGGTGAGGGTAGTGATGAACTTTTTTTAGGATATGATAATTATTCTAAGTTTCTAAAATACTATAAGTTTAAAGAATCTTTATCAAACGATCAAGATGGCTTTTTAAAAGATATCATTTCTGCTTTGCAAAATAATACTAAAGAGAGTGAATATTTACGAAGAGTGGTTACCGATGAAAATATTTATAACTCTTTTGGTGAAATATATACTACTATACAAAAAAAGCGTTTATTTAAACGACTTCCTACTTTTAAACAAGAAAAAGCAAAAAAAGACCCTGTTGATTGGATGAGTTATATTGATTTGAAAATTTGGTTAGGACAATCATTACTTTCTAAAGTTGATAGAATATCAATGTCTAACTCTATTGAAGTTAGAACTCCATTTTTGGATTACAGATTAGTTGATTATTTATTCAGTGTTGATACTAAATTAAAAACTGGAGATACTAATAAGTATTTGTTAAAAAAGATTGCTAATAAATATATTCCTGAAAAGATTATTAACAGAAGCAAAAAAGGATTTAATTCTCCTTACAATGAATGGATTTTTAATAGTCATGGTGAAGATTTATTAAAAACTATTTTAAATGTTAATCGTGAAACAAATTTATTCAATGATGATTATGTTATTATGATTTATAATCTTGCTAAAAAAAATAAATTCAAACAACATTTTTGGTCTTTGTATATTTTTTCTTACTGGTTTAATAAAAATTATCTTATTTGAAAGGTTATAAATGACGCTACTTATTCCTACTGATTCTAATAATAGACATGAATGTATTATTTCAAGTATTGAAGAAAATAATTCATGGGCTTATGTGATTTTAAATGATGGGCAAATTATTTCTTGTGATTTTTTTGATAGAAAAGAAGATGTTATAGAATGGATTGATTATGTAATTGTTTTAAATGATAAAGAATATATTTGGCCTTTTCTTAGTGAAAACATTAAAGTTCTTATATCAAATAACGAAAAAAGTATTGATGAAATAGTTGAATCTTTTCTTCTAAATAAGCTTTTTTTATATACTCATAAATAAGAAAAAGAATTTTATATTTTTTCTTATTTTAATTAAAAAAAATACTATTTATAATTATGTCTAGTTATATTTAGATATATCTAGCTATAATTATCTAATTACTATATTTAGGGCTTAAATTATGGAAAAAAGAAAAGTAGGAAGACCAATCCAAAAAATTGGCCGTGTAAAAATTGGAATGTCGATTGATGGAAAGACTAATGATTATTTGACAGAATTAAGCATAAATAGTGGTAAAACTAAGAGTAAAATATTAGAAGAATCCATTGCAATGTATTATGAAAATAATAAAGAATTACAAGATAAAATTATAATGGCAAATAAGTTAAAAGATGATCCTTATTTTCATATTAGAGATGTTTTAAAAAAATCTTTAGATAAATAATTAAAAAGAATTTGGATTAAATCCAGTATTGAAATCATTATAATTATTGAACTCATTTAAAAAATCATTGCTTTGAATTGTTGGATCAGAATATCCATTTTGTACTGATTTCATTCTAAGATTCATAATATCAGTTTTAGAATCTATAAATTGGGGACAAGCAATCGTACAATTACCACATAAAGTACAGTCCCAGATTCCATTTACTTGAATTGCATCGAGTTTTTTTGTGTTATTAGCTTCTTTTTTGTCATTTGTATATCTGAGAACTCTTGTAAGGGCAAATGGGCCTAGAAAGTCCTTATTTACACTATATACTGGACAAGTACTATAACAACTTTGACATAAAATACAGGTACTTTGCAAATCTATTAGTTCTTCATCTTCTTTTTTTATATTAATATCTTGAAATTTTTCAATAAATGCCTTACTTTTAAATAAAAGTTTTGCTGTTTGTTCTAAATCTACAACTAAATCCTTTATAATAGTGCCATTTTTTAGAGGTTTTATTGTGATATCATCATTTAATTTGCATTTACAGGCTAAAACTTCTTTATCATTTACCAAAATACTACATGAACCACAACTTCCACTTTTACATCCACTTCTGTAAGTTAAGGTAGAATCTATATTTTCTTTTATATATTCTAGGGCTTCAAGAGTAGAAATATTCTCTTTATCAATTTTATATTGTTTCATATAATTTTCTTTATCGTTTCTTCTATTTATACTTATTATCATAATGCTTCCTCAAGCTTATATTCAACTCTCTCTTTAATATTTTGAATAGTTGATATCTTTTGATATTCTTTATTTATTTGTTTATAGTCTTTTCTAAAATGTGAACCTCTTGATTCTCTTCTTTTTAGTGCAGATTGGCATACAAGTTTTGATAAAATTAATAAATTACCTAATTCAATATAATCAACGATATTTTTATTATATTTTTTGCTTTTATTTTCTATTCCAGTATTTTTATATTCTTCTTCAAATTTTTTAATCAAAAGATGAAGTTTTTTTAAATCATTATTTGTTCTATATAATCCTGCATAATTAAACATTGCTTCACTTAAATCATTTTTTATTTTATAAATAGACTTTCCAAGCTTTTTTTCTAGTATGAGATTTATTACATTGAATTCTATTTTATTAGGAATATTTGTCTCTTTTTTTAATGATATTTCAGCAGCATTATTTCCCGCTATTTTGCCAAAAGTTATAATTTCTAATAGGGAATTTCCTCCTAGTCTATTTGCACCATGTGTATTATTCTGCGCGACTTCTCCACAGGCATAGATATCTTTTATTGATGTTTCACATGAAACATCAGTTAAAATGCCACCCATTGTATAATGCACTGCAGGAACAATAGGAATCAAATCCTTATGAACATCTAGATTCATAATATCTTTTATAAGTTTTTGTTCTTGGGGCATTTTCTCTTTTATTATATTAGCATTAATATGTCGCATATCTAAATATACATTTTCCCCATTATCTATTTTTATCTTAATAGCTCTTGCCACTTCATCTCTTGTAGTTAATTCATCGACAAATCTATTTCCTTCATCATCAATCAAAAAAGCACCTTCTGCTCTAGCACTTTCACTAATTAAAGTATTAGTACCTTTAAGTGCAGTAGGGTGAAATTGTATGAATTCTAGATTTGATAGTTTAATTCCATGTTTAAAAGCAATTGCAAGCCCATCACCTGTAGTTGAGACACTATTTGTTGTATGGGTTGAATATATATTCCCATAGCCTCCTGTTGCAATTATAAGAGTTTTGGAATATAAATCAATTACTTCACCACTTAGTAGATTAAAAACGTTTATTCCTAAGTATTTATTTTCATTTATAATTAGATCAATTAAAGTGTGTTCATTTAAAAATTCTATATTATTTTTAATACAATTATCATATAAAGTATGAATAATTTTAAGACCAGTATAATCAGAAGAATAACAAGTTCTTTTAGCCTTTGTTCCACCAAAATATCTTTGCGCTATTTTCCCACTATTATCTCTTGAAAATGGTACTCCTAATTTATCTAACCAAATTATAGTTTTTTGAGCACTTTCACACATTTTTTTTATAGTATTAATATTGCCTAATTCTTTTGAAGATTTGTAAGTATCATTTATATGATTAGAAATAGAATCATTTTCATAGTCTAAAACACAATTTATTCCACCTTGTGCTTGAACTGTTTGTGAGTGAGTAGGGTAGGTTTTTGATATAACAAGTACTTTATTTGTTTTTTCTTTAGCACTTAATGCTGCACTTAATCCAGCACCACCAGAACCTACAATTATTACGTCATACATGTTATTCCCAAAAGTCTTTTAAATTCTCTTGTACATCTGTTTTATCGTTGATTATTATTCCCTCAATGCTATCAAGTTTTTCTAACAGAGATGATTTTTTTTCTTCTTTTACTTTATTAAAAGATTTATCAACTTCTTTAGGTAAATTTATCTCTTTATTTACAGTTGTGATTTCTTCTAACATATCTAGTTCATTATCAATACTTATGTTATTATTTAAAAAGTAATTAACAATTTCTTCATATTTTTTAAAGTCCATTAAAATAAAAGATGGTTTCCCATCTCTTAATATAACAGCTTTTTCTATCTTATCATTGTGTATAGAATCAAATACTAGTTTACTTTTTCTTATTAATTGTGTTGAAGGAATCATTTCATTTGACTTATATTGTAACAATGATTTTAAAGTATCTTTATTCATCAATAAATCCTTTTATATTATTATAAATACCTTCTATAAGTTTTTTTCTTGATTCAATAGAAGACCAAGCAATATGTGGTGTAATAATTACATTATCATTTTCAAGAACTTCATTAAGAGGAGAATCTTCTTCTATTGGTTCAGTTGTAACCGTATCTATTGCAAAGTAAATATTTTTTTCCTTTAATATTTTTACTATGTCATATTCATTTATTATTCCACCACGGGCAACATTTATAACAATTGCATCATTTTTTAATAATTTCATGTTTTCATAGTTTAACAAATCTTTTGTTTTTTCATTTAATGGTGAGTGAATTGAAATAATATCTGATTCTGATATTAATGTTGTGAGATTAGTTGCATCATAATTCGCATTATAATTCATACCAGAAGTTGAGTAATATTTTATGTTACAGCCAAATGCACTTGCAATCTGTGCGACTTTTTCACCAATATTTCCTAAACCAATAACTCCCCAAGTTTTTCCATCAAGTTCCATGAATGGGTTATCTATATGAGTAAAAATCTTTGATTTATGCCAATTACCATCTTTTACATAAGAAGAATAATAATCCATTTTTTGTATAAAGTTAAGTGCAAAAGATATTGTTAATTGTGCAACACTTGACGTTGAATACCCAGCTACATTTTTAACTTCTATACCTTTATGTTTAGCGTACTCTACATCAACATTATTCATACCAGTTGCACTTATGCAAATCAATTTTAACTCAGTAGCATCAATAACTTCTTTTGTTATAAGAACTTTATTGGTAATTGCAATATCACAATCCTTCAATCGTGCTATTGTTTCTTCTTCATTTGTGTAATCGTAGCAAACGAGTTCCCCAAATTGATTTAAAACACTTAAGTCCATATCTGAACCTAAAGTAGATCTATCTAAAATTACAACTTTCATTTTGTATACCTTTACATATTATAGTATGTAAAGGTATCAAAATTAAGCTAAAAATTTGATTATTTATTTTTAGTAGAAAATATGTTTTCAGCCCATTCAGTAATAGGACCTCTAAGTACTTTTTGTAACTCAATAGCAAATATATTTACTAATGAAGATTCTGTTTTTGTAGACTTTAAAAGTGTAGTTAGTGAGTTGGTGTATTTATTTACATAAAAGTTATCTATTTGTTTGTTACTTCCAAGTATTACAACTTTGCAAGTATTGTCTATTCTTGAAAGAACCATTTGCATTGTTTTATTTGACATGTTTTGTGCTTCATCAATAATTACAAATGCATTTGATAATGTTCTTCCTCTCATTTCTCCTACCCACATAGTTTCAATAAAATAGTTTTGTACCATTTGATCAACTCTAGTTTTTAGTTCTTGCTCATCTATTTCTTGCTCTTCTTTACTTTTAGTTGCTCTTCTTTTTTTGTATTCAGAACGAACTATATGATCAATACTATCCATTAGTGGATGATTGTAAATTTTGAACTTTTCTTCAAGTCCGGGTAAGTATCCGACATCTTCACCTTTGTCTAATGATTCAATTGAATTTCTTATATAGATGATTCTTTGGTATTGTTTATTTTTTACTAATTTTAATGCTCCACTTAATGCTAAAAGTGTTTTACCAGAACCAGCTTTGGCTTCTATAATTAAAACATTAAAGTAGTGTTGAATAATTGCATTTGAAAAAAATAGTTGCTCTTTATTTAATGGAGCTATTATTTGATTTCTTACTTCATCTTCATTTAATACTCTTATCTTTTCATTTTGAATTGATGCAAGTACAACTTGATCTGAACCTTTAACTTTAAAGCAATAAGAGAAATTTGAAACTTTATATTCATTATCAAGTTCTTTGATATCTCTATTTTCTATAGTCTCTAAATCTTCAAATTTTATTTGAATAGTTTTTATAAATTCATGAATAAATTCATCTTTATTTGAACCAATTAATGATTCAGCTTTTATATCTAAAGATATTGCTCTAGTTCTTGCCATGATATCCATAGAGAGAAATGTTGAATTTTTATTATAAAATTTTGTAGTAAACTTTGCTATTTCTAATATTCTTCTATCATTTGCAATATTAGGAGCTGTTGTTTTTGTAACAAATTGATATTCAAGTTTTGAAATTACATCTATAGAAATAGGAGATTCGTTATCTATTCTTAATCTTACAATTTTGAAGTCATCTTCACTTTTTGTAAAAAGAATAGTTGAGTTTTCTAAGATTCTTGCAAACTCTCTAGCTTGAAAATTTATCTCGTCAAAACCACTTTTTTTAGCATCAATTTCGTCCAAAACTGTTTCAGGAAGGATAATAAGATTTTTATTATCATCAGATAATTTAAATATATTATTTGCATCTTCTAATAATATATTTGTATCAAGTACATAATATTTATCAAAGTTGTCATTATGCATTTTTTACTCTTTTTGGTTTCATTATCATATAAATTATAAATGAAAATAAAAGTATCATAGCTAGTGTAAATGTAATTGAAACAACTTTTACAATTACATAAGTTACAATTAGTATTGATAATAAAGTTGGTATTTCATTGTAAGCTCTAAAAAATTTACCACTTCTTTTACACTTGTTTTCTTCTAATTGTTTTCTAAAATACTCTAAAGAAAATGAGTACATAATAAGTAAAAATACGACAGTTAATTTAGCATGTAACCAAGGACCTGATTTAAAAAGTTCTGGAGCTAAATATATCATTGCAGCACCACTTATAATAGTTGTCCACATTGCTGGCATACCAATATATTTATATATTTTATATTCTTGAATTTTTACTACATCAACAAAATCTTTTTTTTCACTGTTTTCAACATGGTAAACAAAAAGCCTAGGTAGATAAAACAACATTGCCATCCAAGACAAAACTGATATAACATGAAACGCCAATATCCAACTATAATATTCCAATTACTTATCCTTTATTTTTTTTATCCAATCATCAAGGGTTTTTTCAAAACCTATACCTTTTGATTCATATAAGCTCAAAGGTTCACTTAAATACTTTTGTTCAACATAACCACCAAAGTTATGGGGATACAAATAATCTTTGTGAAAAGAGTCTATATTTTTTGGTATATCTAAGATTTTACCATTTTTAACTTCACTTATTCCTTTATTTATTGCTTCATATGCTGAATTTGATTTTGGGGATGAAGTTAAATAAATAATGCATTGAGATAATATAATTTTACTTTCTGGATAACCAATTTTTGAAGTTGCAAGCATAGTGCTAACAGCAAGATTGAGTGCATTTGGATTTGCATTTCCAATATCTTCACTGGCATGTATGACCAATCTCCTTGTGATGAACTCTACACTTTCTCCACCCTCTATTAGTCGTGATAGATAATAAAGCGCTGCATCAACATCTGAACCACGAATTGATTTAATCATTGCACTTGCTAAGTCATAATGTGTATTTGAAGATGATACTCCATCTCCTATTACATTCTGTCTTAATTCCTTTAATGTTTCACATGAAACACTAGTATCAACTTTAAAAGCAAATTCAAGGAGATTTAGCATAGCTCTTGCATCACCTGATGAACTATTTATTAAATACTCTTTTGTTTCATCATTAAGTTTTGTATCTAGTTTTATTTGTGCAACTTCTAATATTTTTGTTAAATCTTCTCTTGAGTGAGGTAAAAATTCAAATAAGAAACTTCTGGATCTTATTGCACTTGTTAAAGTGAAAAATGGGTTTTCTGTACTAGCTCCTATAATTATTGCTTGATAACTTTCCATAATTGGAAGTAAGACTTCTTGTTGATTTTTTGATAATCTATGTACTTCATCTATAAATACAATTGGTTTAATAAGACTATTATCATATTTACTAAATACTTTTCTTAAGTCTTCAATTTTTAAAGATGTTGCATTGAAATAGAAGTAATCTGTGTTGATAGTTTTTGCGATAATCTTTGCTAAAGTAGTTTTTCCAGTTCCAGGTTTACCATAAAAAAAAAGGTGAGGAATCTCACCTTTTATGATTAGTTTATATAAGACTTTATTTTTTGATATTATATGATCTTGTCCTACAAAGTCTTGAAGAGTATTTGGACGAAGAATAGAACTTAGATTAGTCATTATCTTTTGAATGCAAATAATCTTTTAAGTTTTTGTACTCTTCTCTTGTAAGATATCTGCTTTTACCAGTGGGTAAATTATTTAAACTAATTCCACCGTACTCAACTCTTTTTAAATCCATTACATCAAGTCCAAAGTGAGCAAAAAATCTTCTCAATTCTCTATTTTTACCTTCTGTAATTGCAACTTTTAATTTAGAAAAAGTATCTTTAACCGAATCAATTTTATATCCTAAGAAAGGTGCAAAGTTCATTGATTTTACTTTACTATCTTTCCAAGCACCTTTAGTTGCATCTTCAAGTTCAAGGCCATGTAACATAGCATCTTCAACTTGTTTATTTATAGGACCACTTACTTTTATTTTATATACTCTTTGTAAGTCAGAATGCATAAGCCCATTTGCAACGTCTACGCTGTCCGTGAGAAGCAAAACTCCCTCACTTGCATAGTCAAGTCTACCTATAGGTAAAAAGTGCTTATATTTAGCTCCTAGAGTGTCGAATATGATTCTTCTACCTTGGGGATCATTTTTAGTTACAAGTTCACCCTTTGGTTTGTTATAAACTAGAACAGTATACATCTTGTTTTTTTCAAATTTGATAGGTTTATTATCAATTGCAACAATATCACTATCTAATACTTTTGTAGATAAATCAGTAATTGTTTTCTTATTAACTTTTACTCTACCTTCTGCAATAATTGCATCAGCTTCTCTTCTTGAGTATTTACTATTGTGTGATATAAATTTGTTTAATCTCGTATTGTCTTCTTTTGTTTCTGTTTGATTTTTCATGGTACCTACTTTATTCCTGCTTCTATTAAATCATGAATATGTAATACACCAACAAGTTTATTACTATCATCAACAACAACTAAAAGTTGTATCTTATAATCTTCTATAATTTTCAATGCATCGCTAGCCAATAAATCTTTATTGTTTAAAACTTTTGGATTTATAGTTGCGATTTCTTCAACTTTACACTCTAATGAAAAATTATCATTCATTAAAGCTCTTCTTAAATCTCCATCACTTAATACACCAATGACTTTATCATCATCTGTAATTATAACATTTCCAAGTCTACCTTCACTCATTTTTATAATAGCATCTTTTAAAAGAGTTCCACGTGAAACAATTGGTAATTCTTCTGTTCTAATTAAATCAGAAACTTTAATAAATAGTTTTTTTCCTAAACTTCCACCTGGGTGAAATGAAGCAAAATCACTTTTTTGAAAATTTCTTTTTTTCATCAAACAAACAGCTAATGCATCACCCATAGCCATTGTTAAAGTTGTAGAAGAAGTTGGAGCTGTGTCTAATGGACAAGCCTCTTTTGTAACATTTATATCAAAAAATATGTCAGCATATTTAGCTAAAGTAGAGTTTGGATTTTTTGCCATAGCAATCATTGGTATATCAAATCTTTTTAGATGAGGAAGAATTTGAATTAATTCTTCACTCTCCCCAGAGTATGATATAGCTAAAACTGTATCATCTTTGCCAATCATTCCTAAATCACCATGCATAGCTTCTGTAGGATGTAAGAAAAAAGAACTAGTTCCTGTGCTTGCTAGTGTTGCAGCTATTTTTGTACCAACTAATCCAGATTTTCCAACACCTGTAACTATTAGTTTGCCTTTTGTATTATAAACAAGTTCAACTGCAGCATTCATATCAAAAGAATTATCCCTAGAGGCTCTTTCTAACTCCTTCGCTTCAGTTAGTAAAACCTCTTTTGCAATCTCGTTATAATTCATTTTATTTCCTTAATAAACAAAAATAGTAGGAACAATCATAGGGTATTTTTTGAACTTTCTAACACAATGTTTTCTCACAACTTTTCTAATCTCATCTTCCAAATATTTATTATTTTTAAAGATGCCTTCTTTTGCATTAGTAAAGAAAGTTTCTAATAAGTCTTCAATCTCTTTTGCAAAGAATCTATCCTGATTATCTGGAACTAAACCAAATGATGTAACTCTAGTTTTATCTGAAAGTTTTCTATCATTTTCATTGATTTGTGCAACAATCATAACAACACCTTCGTTTGCCATTGTTTGTCTATCAAGAATAATGTCATCTGCAATTTTATTGTTAAGTTGATTATCTATATAAGTTTTACCACTTTTTACAGTTTTAACTTTTTTAAGATATTTTGGAGTAACTTCTATTTGTTCACCATCACTCATAATGTAAGTATTTCTCTCTAAAACACCACATGAAATACCTGTTTGCTGGTGTTTAACAGCATGGTTATATTCACCATGAATTGGCATAAAGAACTTAGGTTTAACAAGTCTTAGCATAAGTTTTTGTTCTTCTTGAGCAGCATGTCCTGAAACATGTATTTCTGAGAAGTTTTGATATGCAACTTCAGCACCAGCTTTTAACAGATGATTAATGATTTGAGAAACACTTGCTTCATTTCCTGGAATTGCTTTAGCCGAAAGTATAATTTGATCACCTGGCTTAATTTTAATATGTCTATGTTCATGTATTGACATTCTATAAAGAGCACTCATAGATTCACCTTGAGAACCAGTTGTTACAATTAAAATTTGGTTGTCATCATATTTATGAACTTCATGTGGCTCAATAAATTGATCTCTTGGGAATTTGATATATCCTAATGCCATTGCTAACTCTAAGTTTTTCTCCATAGATCTTCCGATAACACATACTTTTCTACCATATTTTAATCCATGTTCAATTGCTTGTGCAACTCTGTGTGTATTCGAAGAGAAAGTAGACATGATAACTCTACCTTTTGCTTTTGAAAATAGAGTATCAAAAGTTGGACCAACTGTTGATTCTGATTTTGTAAATCCTGGTGTATGCGAGTTAGTAGAATCTGACATTAAAAGTAAAACACCTTTTTCACCATAATGAGCAAATCTATGTAAATCAGATGGGAAACCATCAATTGGAGTGTGGTCTATTTTAAAGTCACCGGTATGAATAATTGTACCAGCATCAGTAGTAATAGCTAAAGATGAAGCATCAATAATTGAGTGAGTAATATGCATCCATTCAATTTCAAAATCACCAATTTTAATAGGAGTTCTTTTTTGAATCGCATGAAAATAACTTCTATGTTGTCTCATCTTGTGTTCATCAAATTTTGAACCAATCATTTCTAGTGGTAATGATGTTCCATAAACAGGAAATTGCATCTCTTTAAATAGATATGGCATAGCACCAATATGATCTTCATGACCGTGAGTAATAATAACAGCTGCGATTTTATCTTTGATTTCTCTAATATAAGTAAAATCAGGGATTAAAATATCAACTCCATGCATATCTTCATCAGGGAAACTCATACCAACATCAACGATAATTGCACTTTTCTCAGTTTCAATTACCATCATATTTCCACCAATTTCACCTAATCCTCCAAGTGGAGTAATTCTAACTTTTTGAGTACTAGAAAGGTTTAGTTTATTATGTGGATTTAATCTCTCTTTATGAATTCTTTCATTTATTACATGCGCTTTTCTAAGGTCTGTTATCCAACCTTCACCTGATTTATCTTCCATTTTAGGAACAACAGTCTTTTTTCTTTTATTAATTGGTCTTTTTGGTTTTGGCTTTTTAGGGCTAGGTCCTGTAGTTTCTTGTTTTGCAGTAGTGTTATTTGCTTCTGGAGCACTCTTTTCTACAACTTGAGTATCATTCTGTACTGTTTTGTTTTCTTCCATCTATTATTGCCTTTGTATATATTTGGCTATACAAAGATGCACTAAGCTCATGAGGTCGAATGTTATCACTGATTTCAAGCTCTTCAAATAAAGAAGAAATAGTCTCTTTAGGAACAATAGATGAGATATTCTTAGATAATTTTTTTCTTTGTTGTTGAAAACAAGCCTTTAGAAAACTATTAAAATTCTTATCCATTGTTTTTGACATATCCTTTTTTATATAAAGAATAGAAGATGTAACTTTAGGAGGTGGATCAAAAGATTCTGGTGGAACATCAAACAAAATCTTTGACTCTATTGAGCAAAGTTTTGATATCACACCCAATGCAGAGAACTCTTTATCCCCTTCATTGGCAGAAAACTTTTCAGCTACCTCTTTTTGAACCATTACAATAATGTGTTCACAAGCTTCATCTTCAAATGCTCTTAGTATTATATTTGTCGCAATATAATACGGTAAATTAGCGATAAGATCATATTTACTATTATGTAAACTTTTTTGCTTTGTCCATGACTCTAAAACATCAGCGTGGATGAGTGTTAAAGAACCACTATCTATTGGGATAGCAAACTTCGTTTTTAGTATAGCAAATAGATCTGTATCAACTTCATAGGCCGTTACATCTTTGCATTTGACTAAATTTTTTGTCAAATCACCTAATCCAGGCCCAATTTCTACAATATGATTATTGTTGTTGGGCATCGATTGGATGATCATTGATAAGACTGTGTCATCTTTTAAAAAGTTTTGACCATATTTTTTTTTAGCTTTTATTTTTTCCATAAGAGCAAAGATTATATATGAACTTAACTTACATTTAGATAAGATAAAAACTTAATAATGAATAAGGACAAAAAGTGAGCAATTTTGCAAAGAGAATAATTCCATGTTTAGATGTAAAAGATGGAAGAGTTGTAAAAGGTGTTAATTTCGTAGGATTAAAAGATGCAGGTGACCCTGTAGAAGTTGCAAAACGATATAACAATGAAGGTGCAGATGAAATTACTTTTTTAGATATAACAGCTAGTCATGAAAATAGAGATACAATAGTTCATATAGTAAAAGATGTGGCAAAAGAAGTTTTTATTCCCCTAACTGTAGGTGGTGGGATAAGAACTTTAGATGATATTTATAAACTTTTAAATGTAGGCTGTGATAAAGTTTCTGTAAACTCAAGTGCAGTTGTAAATCCAGGGTTTATAGATGAAAGTTCTAAAAGATTTGGTAGTCAATGCATAGTTGTGGCAATTGATGTTAAAAAAGTTTCTGATGGTTCTTACCATGTTTTTGTTAAAGGTGGTAGAGAAGATACTGGACTTGACGCACTTGTTTGGGCAAAAGAGGTTTACAATAGAGGAGCAGGAGAAATACTTCTAACTTCTATGGACACAGATGGTGCAAAAAGTGGATTTGAATTAAATATTACACAACAAATTTCAAGCATAGTTGATATCCCAGTTATTGCAAGTGGTGGTGCTGGGACTATGAAGCACATGAAAGAAGCCTTTGAACATGGAGCAAGTGCTGCCTTAGCTGCTTCAATTTTCCACTTTAAAGAAATAGATATTATGGATTTAAAACATTATTTAAGAGATAATAATATACCAGTAAGGATTTAATATGAGAAAGATTTTATTTTTATTTTTACCATTTTTTCTTTATGCATTTGAAGTTGATTTTAGTAAAGAATTTACAAAAGATTTGATTCCCAATGTTTTGAGTGCAGATATTTCAATAATAATTGAAGATGAAAAAGAAAAAAATGTTATAGAAAGATTAGAAGTTTTTAACAAAGAGATAAAAGCTTACAATAAAGTTGAAAAACAACTAGGAACATTTAATGTAAGACCTTTATACCAAAAAGCTAGTAATACACCAAAAATATATGGATATAGTGGAGAACTTAGTTATAAAATAGAAACAGATGATGCTTTTTCTATGGGAGAATTCATCTCTATGATAACTAATATGAAAGAGAATAGAGATACTTCTGTTACTTTGAATAATTTATCATGGAGAGTTAAAGATGATAGTTATAATGTAATTTTAGACTTAGTAAGACTTGAAGCAATTAATTGGGTAGAAAATTATGTAAAAGTCCTTTCAAATGATTTACACAAGGACTGTGAAATAAAAACTATAAGTTTAGAAAATAATATTATGCATACTTATAGAGCCCAAATGACCTCAATGAAACTTAGTTCATCTTTAAAAAAAGAAGATGTACCCGTCCCTGAAGTATCACATCAAAAGCTTTCTATACTTACAAATTACAAATTGGAGTGTAAATGATTATTTGTGCAGGAAACATTGAAAGTTTCAAATTCGCTGAACCTATGGGAATAGGGCTAGTTGATATAGCTATAAATCTTACAAGAAGATGTCTGTTTAATAAACCTGATTTCATTTTATTTATAGGAACAGCAGGTAGTTATGGGAATCATAATATTTTAGATATTATAGAATCAAAGCGTGCTGCAAATTTAGAATTGTCTTTTTTGGAAAACAACTCTTATACTCCACTTGATAATGTATTAGAGTCAGAAAACAAGATGACTAGAAATGACACTATAGTAAATAGTTCAAATTATATTACTACAAATGAAGAAATAGCTAAAAAGTATAATGAATATGGAATAGGAATTGAAAACATGGAGTTCTTTTCTGTTGTAAAAGTTGCTCGTGAGTTTGAAATACCAGTTGCAGGGATATTTGCTGTGACAAACTATACAAATAAAAATGCCCATGAAGATTTTAAACAAAACCATAAAAAAGCAATGGAATCAATCACGAAGTATTTATTAGAGAAAAATATAATCAAATAAAAAATGTTTCATGTTTCATGTGAAACATTTAAAAAAGGAAAAATTTGCAATCAATATATGACTTTACTTTAGATGAATTAAAAGAGAAATTAAAACCATCATTTAGAGCAAAACAGGTTTATAATTGGATATATAAAAAATATGCTACATCTTATGATGAGATGAAAAACATACCAAATGATTTAAAAAAAGATTTAAAAGAAAACTATGCAATCGATATATTAAAGATTATAAAAAAAGAAAAAAGTAGTGATGGAAGTATAAAGTATCTTTTTAAACTTCATGATGGACATACGGTTGAAACAGTATTTTTACTAATGCGTGAAAAACAAATCGGTGATGATGGAGTTATTGAAAAAGGTGAAAAGCATACAGTTTGTATATCTACTCAAGTTGGCTGTAAAGTTGGCTGTACTTTTTGTCTAACAGCAAAAGGTGGATTTGTTAGAAATCTTACAGTTGGTGAAATAGTAGCTCAAATTGTAAATATGAAAAGAGATAATAATATTGATGAAAACAAATCATTAAATATAGTATTTATGGGAATGGGTGAACCATTAGACAATTATAAAAATTTTGTCCACTCTGTAAAAGTTTTCTCTGAAGAAGAAGGTTTATACATAAATAGAAGAAGACAAACAGTTTCTACTTCAGGAATATCTTCAAAAATAGAGAAACTAGGAAATGAAAACTTAGGAATACAACTTGCAATTTCATTACATGCAGTTGATGATGAATTAAGAAGTGAATTAATTCCTATGAATAAAGCTTACAATATAAAATCAATTATTGATGCTGTTAAAAAGTTTCCTGTAGATGCTAGAAAAAAGGTGATGTTTGAATATTTAGTTATAAAAGACAAAAATGATGATATCGCAAGTGCTAAAAAACTTTTATCATTACTTGATGGAATAAAAGCGAAAGTAAATCTTATATACTTTAATCCATATCCAGGTACTACATATCAAAGACCAGAAAGCAAAAAAATGGTAGAATTCCAAAACTACTTAATAAGTAAAGGTTTGCTTTGCACAATACGAGAATCAAAAGGCTTAGATATCTCTGCTGCATGTGGACAACTCAAAGAAAAGGACTCAAATGAGAGTATCTGATTATGCAATGGTTATATTTTTGGCAGTATTTGTTATCGCAACAGGAATATTTTTTTTAAAAAATTTTAAATAAGTAAGGAATAGATTAATGACAGTTACAAGATTTGCTCCAAGTCCAACAGGATATTTACATATTGGTGGATTAAGAACAGCTTTATACAGCTATTTATGGGCAAGAAGAAATAAAGGTGAATTTAGACTAAGAATCGAAGATACAGATACAGCAAGAAATAATGAAGATGCCTTAAGTGCTATTATGGAAGCATTTGAATGGGTTGGATTAGATTATGATGGAACAGTAGAGTATCAATCAAAAAGAAATGATGTTTACAAAAAATACATAGACCAACTATTAGATGAAGGTAAGGCATACCTTTGTTATATGAGTAAAGAAGAGTTAGAAACTTTAAGAGAAACTCAAATGGCAAATAAGCAAACTCCTCGATATGATGGAACATGGCGACCAGAAGAGGGTAAAGTTTTACCTGCTATTCCAGAAGGTATAGAGCCAGTTGTTAGAATAAAAGCACCAAAAGATGGAATAATAACTTTTATTGATGGAGTTAGATCTATCATGAATTTTAGTAGTAATGAAGTTGATGATTTCGTTATAGCTAGAAGTAATGGAGTTCCTACATATAATTTTGTTGTTGCAATTGATGATGCTTTGATGGGAATGACTGATGTAATTAGAGGTGATGACCACTTAAGTAATACACCAAAACAAATAGTTATATATGAAGCGCTTGGGTGGAAACCACCAAAGTTTTACCATATCCCTATGATAAATAATCCATCAGGTAAAAAACTATCTAAAAGAGATGGTGCTATGGATGTAATGCAATACAAAAGAGATGGTTTTCTTCCAGAAGCACTTCTAAACTTCTTAGTAAGACTTGGTTGGTCAAATAAAGATCAAGAGATCTTTTCAATGGAAGAGATGCTAGAACTGTTTGATCCAACGCATATTAATAAGTCTGCTTCTGCATTTAATGAAGAGAAACTTTTATGGCTAAATTCACACTATATAAAGAATGTATCAAATGAAAGATTAGCAAAAGAGTTAGAATTTTTTGATTGCCATATTAGTGGACATGATAAAAAAGAGATAATCTTAGACTTGACAAAAGAGAGAGCTCAAACTTTAGTTGAATTAAAAAATGCGATTGGAGCTATTTTAGATGCACCAAGTGACTATGAAGCAAAAGGTGTTAAAAAGTTTATTAAAGATGAAACTATTTTAAAAATTCTAAATAATTATGTAAAATTACTTGAAGAAAATGCGGATAATTTAAATATTAGCATTGATTATGAAGGAGTTACAAAACCATTTATTGAAGAGTTTGAATTAAAATTTCCTCAACTTTTTCAACCAATAAGATTGGCTCTTACTGGTTCTACACAAGCTCCATCAGTATATGATATCATGGGAGTTTTAGGTGTAGAAACTGTTTGTGAGAGAATTAAAATAGCATGCGAGAAAAACTTTAATAAAGAGTAGTTTTACTCTTTATTAAACACTTACTACACACTGCTTCCATACTTTCATGTTAAAATATAACAAAAAGGACATAAAATGAAAAGAACATACAAATCAGAAAAAATAAATTGTGCAAAATGTGAAAATCTAATAAAAGTATCTTTAGAAGATGACTTTGGACCAATAGATGTTGATTTAACAAAAACTCCAAAAGAAGTAACAGTAGACATAGATTCTGATGAACAAGAAAATAACTTCAAAAATGAGATGAAAGATTTAGGATTTGATATCTTAAATTAAAGGCTAAATTATGGCAAAAGAAAAAATTAATTTAAATATATCAGGTATGACTTGTGTCAATTGTTCAGGTGGAATAGAAAAATTTTTAAATAAAAAAAAGGGAGTAATCTCTGCTAATGTAAGCTTTGCTTCAAGTGAAGGGGAGTTTATTATTGATGATTCCCTTTATTCTAAAGAAAAACTAGCTAGTGATATACAAAAATTAGGCTATAAGGCAGAAGAAGATTTAAAAGCCTTAGAAGAAGAACAATTACTCTCTTTTAAAAAACTAAAAAAAATATTTTTTACCTCTATTACCTTAACTATTGTTATGTTTTGCCTAATGTTTTTAAATATATTTAATGAACAAATGACAAAATATGTAGTGTTTTTAATAGCTTCTATTGTTCAGTTTTATTGTGGATTACGATTTTATAAACTTGGAATAAAGTCCGTTATAAATAGAAATTATGATATGAATGTTTTAGTTGCACTAGGAACTAGTGCTGCATACTTTTACTCAACAGTTGTAGTCTTTTTTCCACACTTATTCCCTGAGAATTTGAGATTTTTATATTTTGATGGGGCCTCTGTAATTATTACTTTTGTACTTTTAGGAAGATACTTAGAAGAAAACTCAAAACTAAAAGCGAGTGATTTTTTAAAAAAACTTATGAATTTAGCCCCTGTAAATGCTAATTTGATAGATGAAAACAAAAATATAAAAACTGTGCTAGCAAGTAGTTTAAAACCAAAAGATATAGTACTTGTAAAAAGTGGAGAGAAAATACCAACAGATGGTATTATCATTGAAGGTAATGCTGATATTGATACTTCAATGATAACAGGTGAATCAATGCCTATTTTTAAAAAACTTGGAGATGAGGTATTATCTGGAACTTTAAATAGCAATGGAACTATAAAAATAGAGGTTAGTAAAGAGTCTTCTGATACAACACTATCTAAAATAATTACACTTTTGAAAACTGCACAAAGTAAACAAATACCAATTAGTAGATTTGCAGATAAAGTAGCAAATATATTTGTACCTTCTGTTATTGTTATCTCTGTTTTAGCATTTTTGGTTTGGGGTTTTGTATTTGGAGATTTCCAAAAAGCAATAATAGCTGCAATTAGTGTTTTGATTATCTCATGCCCTTGTGCTTTAGGACTAGCAACACCAATTGCAATAGTAAGTTCTGTTAGTCGTGGTGCAAAAGAGGGGATTTTGATTAAAAATCCAGAAATACTAGAAGAGATAAAAGAGATAAAATATGCAGTATTTGATAAAACAGGAACATTGACAAAAGGGGAAATAACTGTTTCAAAAACAAATATTGATGAAAAATATTTTGAACTAATAGGCTCAATTGAAAACTATAGTGAACATCCTATTTCAAAAGCAATAGTGAGTTTTATCAAAGATAAAAAGTATGATATAAACAAAGAGATAAAAGATATAGATATTATCCCTGGAAAAGGCATAAAAGTATCTTTTGATGGTGATGAGATAGTTTTAGGTAATAAAAAGTTATTAGATGAAAACAGTGTTCAAATAGACAAAAACCATGAAGAATTCTATTTAGAAGAGTTAGAAAAATCAAATGGGCTAATTTATGTAGCCATAAATAAAAAAACAATAGGCTCTTTTTCTTTAGAAGATAAGCTAAAAGATGATGCTATAACTGTGATAAAAGAGCTAAAACAGCTAAATATAGAGCCTATCTTATTAACAGGTGATAATAAAATCACAGCTGCTAAAATAGCTGATAAATTAGGGATCAAAAAGATTTATAGTGAAGTCTTACCTACAGAAAAATATGAAGTAATAAAAGAGTTGCAAAAGAAATCAAAAGTGATGTTTATAGGAGATGGAATAAATGATGCTCCCTCTATAAAACAAGCAAATATAGGGATTACTTTAAACTCTGGTTCTGATATTACTAAAGATGCTGGAGATATAATTTTAGTACATAATGAACTAAGTTCTATTATTAAAAGTATTAATTTATCTATTGAGACAATGAAAATAGTGAAACAAAACTTATTTTGGGCATTTACTTATAATATATTAGGAATACCACTTGCAGCAGGGATTTTATACCCAATCTTTGGATTGATGTTAAATCCAATGTATGCAGGTATTGCGATGAGTTTTTCTTCAGTGAGTGTTGTTTTAAATTCATTGAGACTAAAAATTAAAAAGTTGTAAATATAATTTACAACTTTTTTAATGTTTTTCATAAATTCCTTGCGAACCATCTTTTTTCACATAAATAATATTGTAGTGTTGTTTAATATTATCTTGTTCCATGCCTGGACTTCCTAAAGGCATGCCAGGAGTAGAAATACCTAAAATATCAGGTTTCTCAGCCAACATTTTTTCAATAGCCGAATAATCAACATGTCCTTCAATAAAGTAACCATCTACAAAGGCTGTGTGACATGAAGTTTGTTCAGCTTGAAGACCTGCTTTCTTTTTGATTTCATTCATATTGTTTGTTTGGTAGACTTTTATATCAAAGCCTTTTGTTTTCATAATATTGATCCAATTTTCACAACACTCACAATAAGGTGATTTGTAAACAGTCATTGTCTTATTCCCATTTGCAAAAGTAGTTATGGCAATAAATATTAAAAATAATATTGTCTTTTTCATTTGTATTCCTCTATAATTTTTTTCTTTTTTAAGATATCAAGAGGAGTAATGTTATCAAGAGTATGTGTAAAAAGTGTGCAAATAGAATAAGAGAAATAAAATGCAAAAAAATATATTATGCTACAATTACTTTTTTAAAAGGAACTCGATGAAAATACTTTTGATGGAAGATGATTTGATTTTAAATGAGATTATAGAAGAACATTTATTGGAAATGGGACATAAAGTTATAACTACTTTTACAGGTAACGAAGCAGAGGAATTATTGTATTCTCAAAAATTTGATTTATTACTTTTAGATGTAAATGTACCAGAAATAAAGGGTTTTGATCTTCTATCTGACTTAAGAAAAAACAATATTAAAACTCCTGCAATCTTTTTAACATCGTTAAATTTAACTGATGACATAGAAAAAGGTTTTCAAAGTGGTTGTGATGATTATATAAAAAAACCTTTTGAGTTAAAAGAACTTGATTTACGAATAAATAACATAAAAAGACTCTTCAATATCTCTTCTTCAACTCAATTAGAATTATCAAATAATATGATTCTTGATGCAAATAATTTACTTGTAATAAAAGAAAACGAAGAGATACATTTATCAAAAAAAGAGATAGAAGTGTTGATGTATTTTATAAGAAATAAAAATAAAATAATAAGTGTAGAAGAGTTGTCTTCAAATGTTTGGGTATATGAAGAGAGCCCCAATGCCTCTACCATAAGAACATATATAAAAAATCTTAGAAAAATTCTAGAGGAAAATATGATTACAAATATAAGAGGAGTAGGTTATAGATTTAACAGCAAATGAAAAAAGTACATTTTATAAGTTTTTATCTTTATATTTGGGATCATCTTTTATATTAATGACTTTGATAGCTTTTTTGTATTTTGAAAACCAACAAAAACTCTATTTTGATTTAACAAAATCAAGAATGCAAAATATTGCTTCAAAAATTGCTTCAAAAATAATAGTTGCACATATGAATGGAACAAAAATAGATATATCAGGAGACTTTGAACCAAAAGATTATAAATTGGCTTTTTATGATAATAGTGGGAAAAAAGTTTATGGTAATATTGATGAAAAAATAGATTTAAAAAAAGATATTATAGAAGAAAAAAATAGCTTTGTATTGGTTGATAAGTCTACTTTTGGGCACTTAGGAATATATGCAATTGCCATAAAAGAACATCTGTATTCTAAACAAATAAAAGAGTTAGAAATAAACATAATAGTACTTTTCTTTCTTATTTATTCAATTATTGCTCTTATTGGATTTTATTTAGCAAAACTCTTTATTAAGCCAATAAAAGAAGAAAGAGATAAGTTAAATAACTTTATAAAAGATACAACACATGAATTAAACACACCAATTAGTGCAATACTTATGTCTACAGAAGGTAAAGATTTAAATTCAAAACAAATTGAGCGTGTAAGATTAAGCGCAAAAAGAGTCTCTGAGATTTACAAAGACTTGACATATGTTTTTTTACAAAAAGATTTTGAAAAAGAAGATTTAAAAGAGATATCTCTTGGTGAAGTTATAAAAGAACAACTACTGTATTTTGAGCCTTTAGCAAATAAAAAGAAAATAAAAATCAATTTAGATATCCAAGAATATAGTTATAAAATACTCAAAGAAGACTTTATTAGAGTATTTAATAATCTAATTTCAAATGCAATAAAATATAATAAAATAAATGGAACAATCTTTATTACTCTAAATAATAATAAACTTATTATAAAAGATACAGGAATAGGAATACAACAGACAAAAATAAATGATATATTTAAAAGATACTATAGAGCAACTTCCTATCAAGGTGGCTTTGGTATTGGATTAAGTATAGTCAATGAGATAAGTAAAAAATACAATATAAAAATAGATATTAACTCTATTTATGATGAAAGTACAACAATAACTCTAAACTTCTAATCTCCACACACACTCCACACAATACAGCTAGAATTCCTAAACTTAAAATTTAGGAGTTCAAAAATGAAAAATATCTTTAAATTATTCGCTGGTTTGCTAATAGCATTTAACTTAGTTCATGCAGATCCACTACTTCAAGAAGGAAGTAAAGATGGGTATGATGTAAAACTAAGTAGTGAAAAATCACTAGTAATGGGAAGCAATGAAATCATTATAGAGTTAGCAAAAGATGGTGCAAATCTTTCAGATACAAAAGTAAAAATAAAGTTCTTTATGCCAGAGATGCCTGGAATGCCATATATGGAGAGTGAAGTAAAAGGAAAAATTGTTGATGGTAAATTTAAAGCAAGTGTAAATTTTGCTATGGGTGGAACTTGGCAGTACCAACTAAAATTTAAAACAGAAGATGGGAAAGTTCATACTGTAAGAGGGAGTGTAAACATCTAATGTTAAGAAATAGTTTTATTCTAACTTGTTTGATAATTACAAGCTCATTTTCTACAAGCTTAGAAAATATAATAAATAGTGCAATAGTAAATAATAAAAACCTACAAGCTATTGAAAAATCTATACAAATAGCAAATGAGCAAATTAAGCTATCAAATAAGTGGGATAATCCTATTTTGACCATTGGTGCCAACGACTTGCAGTTTGACACTTCTCGAAGAGATCTGGAGCCAATGCAAGCACAATATATAGGTTTCTCACAGAATATACCTATAAATGGGAAAATCAAACTACAAGAAGAGATAGCCCTGAAAGATAAAGCTATCTCAAATCTAAATTACGAAGATGCAAAACTAAAATTAAAATCAAAACTTATAGAGTATTTATATAGTATAAAAATCTTAGAAAACAAATATTTACTACTTAATCAATATCAAAAAAATATAAAAAGCCTAGAAGATCTGACAACTTCTTTATATGAAAGCAATAAATCAAATCAAAGTATGATTATAAATCTAAAAACAGATTATTTAAAAATAGAAATACAAAAAGAAAATTTGCAAAATATTATCAAAAACAATTACTTAAAACTAGAAGAAATAACATACGAAAAAATCACAAGTATAGATGTTTCTTTAGATGTAAAAGAGTTAATTTTCTCAAAAGATATCTCTACCCACCCAATAATAAAGATACTAGAACAAAATAATGAAAAATTTAATAAACAAGCACAACTAGAAGATGCAAAAAAATTATCAGATATAAAAGTAAGCGCTGTATATTTTCAAAGGGATGACAAGTATAAGGATTATGCAAATATATCACTTAGTATTCCCCTTGCTTTTTATGGAAAAGAGAATATAAAGATATTACAAGCAAAGATTAAATCAAGAGAATTTAAAGATAAACTTGATGATACTAAAAAGAGATTTGAGATAAAAATTGCTTCTTTGCAAAATGACTTAGATAGCTCAATCAAGAAATATAAACTTTTAAAAGATCTAATTATACCTTTACAAGAAGAAAATCAAAAAACAATAGAAAAATACAATAGTCTAGAACTTATAAAATCAGATGAAATACTAAAAAATCTAAACAAAATCATACAAAACAAAATTGCTCAATATGACGAGGTAAAAAACTACTTTGATGCTTATTCGCAAGCTTATTATTATAATCAAGGAAAAATTAGATGAAAAATATATTTAAATTACTTTTATTATTGTTATACCTAAGTTCACTAGATGCGAAGATTTTAGATGCAAATCAACTATTCAATAAAAAGATTGTTAAAGTAAAAGATGAGAGTGTTTATGAGACAAAAAGCTTTTATGGTGAGACTTTATTTGCAGAAGAGAGTATAAAAGACATAGTTCTTAGATTTGATGGTTATATCACAAAGCTAGATGCAAATAAAAATCTTATGGAAGTGAAAAAAGCAGATAAACTTTTTTCTTTGTACTCAGATAAAATCCAAAGCATAAAAAAAGAGATAGAAGTCACAAGATCTATAAATAAAGCTATGTACAAAAGTTCCCTTGAAAAGCTTGATTCTTTAGATGTCAACCTTTCTCAATTAAAAAGTAAAGATATATCTTTTTATGCTCCTTTTGATGGAATAATCTTAAATAAGAAAATAAATGAAGGCTCTTATGTCAAAACAGGCTCACTTATTATGCAAATAGCAAATATAAATAAGCTTTGGTTTATCTCAAAAGTTTATCAAAGTGATTTGGCATTTTTAACTAATAATATGGATGCTAAAATCAAAATTGATGGAAGAGATATGATCTTTAAAACTAAAGTTGACTATATCTATCCTTATGCAAATAAACAGAGTAAAACTATAGATGTACGATTTGTAATAGAAAACAAAGATAAAACACTTTTCCCTAATATGTTTGGTAAAGCTATAATAAAAACAAGTTCTAAAAAGGTATTAACACTGCCTAAAACAGCAGTTTTAAGAAAAGGTGCAAAATATTATGTATTTAAATACATATCAAAAGATGAATTTGAACCAGTATTAATAGACGCAAAACAGATAAGTTCTGGAAAATATGAGATAGAAGATGGTCTAAAAGTTGGTGATGAGGTAATAGATAATGCCTTATTTTTACTAGATTCAGATGCTGTGACAAATAATTTGTATGAAGATGAAGACAATGATTGGTAAAAAATAATGGTTGAATATATAATAAACAAAAGTGTACAAAATAAATTTTTAGTTCTTTTTTCTGTACTGATTTTAACAGTTGCTTCTATTTGGGCAGTAAAAAATAGTTCTTTAGATGCCTTACCTGACCTCTCACCTCCACAGGTAATTGTACAAGTAAAATGGGCAGGACAAAGTCCAAAGACTATAGAAGAGCAAGTCTCTTATCCTCTTATTTCAAATTTGATGAGTCTACCAAATATTGATACAGTAAGAGCTATGAGTTCATTTCAAAATGCTCTTATTTATATAATATTTAAAGATGGAACTGATATTTATGATTCTAGAAATAGAATATTAGAACAGTTGTCTCAACTTCAAGGTACTTTTCCTGATGGTGTTAATGTGGCAATTGGTCCTGATGCTACAGGTGTTGGTTGGGCTTATGAATATGCTTTAAAATCAAAAACCAAGTCATTGGATGAATTAAAAACATTGCAAGATTATTACTATAAGTATGCTCTTTTAGGAGTAGATGGAGTATCTGAAATAGCTTCAGTTGGTGGTTTTATTAAAAATTATGAAATAACACTAAATCAAGATAAATTAGTGCAATATAATTTAAGTATAAATGATGTAAAAAAAGCAATAACAGCAAATAATGATGAAAAAGGTGGTCGAATCATTTTAGAAAATGGTTATGAACACATGATTCAAGCAAGGGGTTATTTAAAAAGTGTAGTTGATATAGAAAATATTACAGTAAAAACTTTTGGCTCAACTCCTTTAAAAATAAAAGATATAGCAGATGTAAATATTACTTCATCAAATAGACGAGGAATGGCTGATTTAAATGGAGAAGGTGAAACTGTTGGTGGAATCGTAGTTGTAAGATTTGGAGAAAATCCATACAAGGTTATAAAAGCAGTAAAAGAGAAGTTAAAAACACTTCATGTGGATGATGTTGAAGTAGTTGAGACTTATGATAGAAGTTCATTAATAGATAAAGCTATAGATACATTAAAACACACCTTACTAGAAGAATCAATTATTGTCATAGTGGTTACTGCTTTAT
The DNA here is from genome assembly GCF_004116465.1 of Arcobacter sp. F2176. NCBI lineage: Bacteria > Pseudomonadati > Campylobacterota > Epsilonproteobacteria > Campylobacterales > Arcobacteraceae > Arcobacter > Arcobacter sp. F2176. The sequence continues at coordinate 15,670 of NZ_PDJV01000005.1, read as the reverse complement.
TTTTATTTCATTTTAGAAGCGCCTTGATTATAATCATAACATTGCCAATAACTGTGCTATTTACTTTTCTTTGTATGAAGTTTTTTTCAATGGGTTCAAATATTATGAGTCTAGGTGGAATAGCCATTGCAATTGGTGCGATGGTTGATGCAACTATTGTGATGGTAGAAAATGCCCATAAATATCTACAAGGCAAAGAAAACATAAGTAATGAAGAGCGAATAAAAATCATAATAAAATCAGCAAAACAAGTAGGGCGACCAATCTTTTTTGCCTTGCTTTTAGTTGTTGTTTCATTTTTACCAATCTTTGCTTTAACAGGACAAGAGGGAAGATTATTCTCTCCTTTAGCTTTTACTAAATCCTTTGCAATGATTTCAGGTGCCGTTTTATCTATTACACTGGTACCCATTCTTATGATATTTTTCATTCGTGGAAAAATCATGGATGAAAAGAGAAATTACTTAAATAAGTTTTTTATAGCTCTATATTCTCCCTTGTTAAAACTTTCACTTAGATTTAGATATGTGGTAGTTGCCTTATTTATAGGAACTTTGATTTTGGCATACCCCGTTTATAAAAAACAAAATTGGGAATTTATGCCAATGATGAATGAACAAACTTTTATGTACATGCCTGTAACTCCTTATGGTATTGGTATTGATTTAGCAAAAGAGCTTACACAAAAGACAGACAAGATTTTAAAATCATTTCCAGAAGTACAAACAGTATTTGGAAAAGCTGGGCGAGCAGATAGTGCGACAGACCCAGCACCCTTAGCCATGATAGAAACAATAGTACAATTTAAACCCCAAGACCAATGGCGAGAGGGAATGACTTATAAAAAGTTAATGCAAGAAATGGATGATAAATTAAGAGTTACAGGATTAGTTAATTCATGGACATATCCAATTAGAGGAAGAATTGATATGCTTTTAACAGGGATTAGAACTCCTTTAGGAATAAAATTATATGGAAATGATCATCAAAAGTTAGAATCTGTAGCTTTAAAAATAGAGCAAAAGCTTAAAAAATTTGATAAAACACTATCTGTATCATCTGATAAAATAAATTCAGGATACTATTTAAATATAGATTTAGATGAAGAGATGTTATCTCGATATGGAATTACAAAAAATGATATTTTATCAACTGTATCTTTAGGTGTTGCAGGAGCTAAAATATCTACATATCTTGATGCCTTAGAGAGATATCCTATTAGTTTGAGATATGAAACAACACAAAGAGAAGACATCACTTCCTTGAAAAGTCTTCAAGTGAAGACAAAATTAGGTTTCCAACCCCTAAGAATGTTTGCAGAACTTAAATATGAAGAGGGACCATCTGTAATAAAGTCTGAAAAGGGATTAAATGTAAACTTTATATATATAACTCCTAAAAATGATGTATCAGTTAAAGAGTATAAAGATAAAGCTCAAGCATTACTAAAAGAGATAAAACTACCAACTGGTTTTTATTATGAGTGGGCAGGACAAAGTGAGTATTTGGAATCAGCAATGAAAAAGTTAAGTTATATTATACCTTTGACTTTTGTGATTATATTTATACTTATCTTTTTTGCACTAAGAAATATCACATATACAGTGATAATCTTTTTTACACTTCCTTTTGCTTTAACTGGTGGGATATTTTATTTGGATTATTTAGATTTTAATATCTCTATTGCTGTAATTGTTGGATTTTTGGCCTTGCTTGGTGTAGCTGCAGAGACTTCAATTGTGATGCTTGTATATTTACATGAAGCAATGCTTGAGTTAAAAGATAAGTGCATTTCTTTAGATGATGATAAACATATTTTTCATGCTATTTATAAGGGAGCTGTTTTAAGGCTTCGTCCAAAGCTTATGACCTTATTTGCTATTTTAGGAGGCTTGGTTCCTATTATGTACATTGATGGAGTAGGAAGTGAAGTTATGCAAAGAATTGCAGCACCTATGATAGGAGGAATGATAAGTTCAGCCTTTCTTACACTTATCATTATTCCATCTGTATTTTTTATATTAGCATTAAAAAAAAGAGATAAAATATTAGAACAAGAGTTGTCACATTAAAATAGATAACTCTACACATAAATTACACAAAGATTTTATAAAATAAAAAAACAATAAAGGATTTAAGAATGAAAAATATTATTATGTTAGTAGCTGGACTACTATTTACAGCTGGTGTATCTTTTGCAGATGGTAAAACTGGTTCTTGTGGGGCGGGTAAATGTGGAGACTCTAACAAAACTATGATGAAAAAAGGCATGAGCTCAGAAGAGATGAAAAAAGTTGGTTCTTGTGGAACTGGTAAATGTGGTGATTCTAAAAAACAGATGATGAAAAAAGATCATATGAATAATGATATGATGAAGAAATCTGGAAATAAAGCTACAGGTTCTTGTGGAGCAGGTAAATGTGGTGGTGAAGATATGAAAGGTATGAAGAAAAAAGAGATGAAATAATAAAATCTATTTTTTTTAAAGAGTGTAGTCTTCTACACTCTTATATTACATAATACTCTTAACTTATACATAGTATAAAAATAAGCAAATATAGCTGCACTATAAATCATAAGTAACATACCCACAAACAAATAAATATAATCAAGTTTAAAATAGCTTACAATGATATATGAAACTATTGCTTTAGCTATAAGTTGTCTATATATTCCTATATAAAATATCATCTTAGGTTGTTTTATAGCTTGAAGAGTTGATACACAAATAAATAAAATAATATAAGCATAAAATATCCATACTTCAACAAGTAAGTAATTAAAGCCATATTCGATAACTGTTATATCATCATCAAATTGAGCAACTATAATTTTCCCAAAAACATATAAAAATATAATTCCAAATGTTGATATCATAAAGCCATATTTTAATGACAACATAACAATCTCTTTTACTCTATTAAATTGTTTTGCTCCATAATTATTTGATACAAGTGAAAGAACAGCAGTACTAAGTCCAAGTGCTGGTAGTAACATAAGTTGTTCAACTCTAAATCCAATTCCATATCCTGCAACTGCTTTATACCCATATTGTGTTACATAGTAAGTTAGAATAATAGAACCAAAAGCCATAGTTAGCATATTTAAACTAGAAGGTATTCCTTGCTTAAAGAAAGCCTTATAAACTCTTAAATTAGGTAAATAGTACTCTAACCTATCAAAGTGGATTATCTTTGTTTGTAGCACTTTATAAAGCATATAAAACATGTTTATAAATTGAACTAAAACAGTTGCGAAGGCAATACCTGCTATTCCCATTTCTGGAATAATCCAAAAACCATACATAAACAAAGGATTTAATATTAAGTTTGCAAAAAAACCAAAAATCAAAGAGTTTCTATATGTTTTTGTATCTCCTTTTGATACAAGTATTGCATTAAGTGCAAAATTGGCCATAAAAAAAATAGTACCAAAAAGTATTACATTGATATATTGTAAACAAATATCAAGATAAGCATCTGTTGCTCCAAGTAGTTTAAATAACATAGGAGAAGCAAAATATCCAAGTATAGAGAATATAACTCCTAGAATAACTAAGAAACCAATTCCTTTATGGGCATAGATTGATGCAAGGTGATTTTTCTTTTTTCCAAAAGAGTTACCAATTAGTGCGCTAATTGCCGATGAAAAACCATATCCAAAACCTGTAATTAAAAAATATATCATAAATGATAGGGATAATGCAGCAATTGCTTCTGTGGAAATTAAGCCTGCGTAAAATGTATCTACAACATTGTACATTGTATTAAAAAACATACCAGTACTTGCAGGTATTGCTAATTCTTTTATAAGTTTTGGAATAGGTTCTTCAATTAAATATTGAGTCTTATTCAATTGAAGCCTTTATTTAAATTTTATTAATCTTCTATTCTGATCATAACTGGTTTAGTAGTTGCAACACCAGAATTTTCTATTTCTTTTAGTGCTTTATTTATATTTTTCTCTATACAAACATGAGTAGAAAGTAAAAGATGGGCACAAGTTGTATTGTATGGTTTTTGAATCATTTTTTCAATAGAAATCTCATGTTCACCTAATATTTTAGTAACTTTTGCTAAAACACCTACTTTATCTTCAATTCTAAGTCTTAAATAGTATTTTGTCTCAATTTCATCTTTTGGCATGATTGTTAGGTTTGCTTTATAATCAAACTCAAATCCTAACATTGGTGCACCTTTACCTCTTCTTGCAATATCTACAATATTTGCAATAACGGCGCTTGCAGTTGCATTTCCACCAGCTCCTGGTCCATAATACATAGTTTCACCAACTTTATCACCAATTACAGATATACCATTCATTACTCCATCAACTTTTGCAATCATTTCACTTTTTGGAATAAATGCAGGATGAACTCTTAATTCTATTTGTTTACCAACTCTTTTTGCAATAGCTAATAGTTTGATAGAATAGTTAAACTCATTGGCAAAATCAATATCTGGAGTATCAATATCTTGAATTCCTTCTATTAATATATCTTCAGGTTTAGCATCAACATCATAAGCAATTGAAGCTAAGATTAGAAGTTTATGGGCTGCATCAAATCCACCAACATCAAAAGTTGGATCAGCTTCTGCATAACCTAACTCTTGAGATTCTCTTAATATAGAATCATAATCAACACCATTATTTATCATTCTAGTTAGCATATAATTACAAGTACCATTTAAAATACCTCTAATTGATTCTATATTATTTGCAGATAATCCATCCCTTAAAGCATTGATAATAGGAATCCCACCAGCAACTGCTGCTTCATATTCAAATGGAATATCACCAGCTAGTTTTTCTAAATCATATCTATGATATGCAAGAAGAGCTTTATTAGCTGTAACTACTGGTTTACCTTTTAATAGCGCTCTTTTAATGATTTCGTATGGTCTTTCAACACCACCCATAAGTTCAACAATGATATCAATAGAATCATCATTTAAAGCTTTATCTAAATCATCTGTTAATTCAATAGTTACATCTCTTTTTTTGTTTAAATCATTTACAACACCAATAGTAGGAACAATTTCAATTCCAGCACGCGAAGTAATAATATCTTTATTATCTTTTAATATATTTGCAACACTTGCTCCAACAGTTCCTACACCAATAATTGCGATTTTTAACATTTCTTTTCCTATAAACTATTTAAATATTTCTTTATATTTTTTGCTGCTTGTCTAATTCTTTTTTCATTTTCAATTAAAGCAATTCTTACATATTGGTCTCCATATTGACCAAATCCAATACCAGGACTTACTGCCACTTTGGCTTCTGTAAGAAGTTGTTTAGAGAACTCCATACTTCCTAAGTGTGCAGCTTTTTCAGGGATTTTTGCCCAAATAAACATAGATGCATTTGGTATATCCATATTCCATCCAGCATCTTTAAAAGCTTCAATCATAACATTTCTTCTATAATGGTACTTTTCTGTATGTTGTTTAACACACTCTTGTGGTCCATCAAGTGCAATAGTTGCAGCTACTTGAATAGGTGTAAACATACCATAATCAAGCCATGATTTGATTCTTTTTAAAGCCCCTACTAGTTTTTCATTTCCAACAATAAACCCAACTCTCCATCCTGCCATGTTATAAGATTTACTTAAAGTAAATGATTCAACAGCAACATCTAAAGCACCCTCAGCTTGGAAAATAGATGGAGTAACATATCCATCAAAAGTAATATCAGCGTATGCAATATCAGAGATAATATAAAATCTCTCTTTTTTTGCAAGATCAACTAATCTTTGATAAAACTCAGGTCTAACTGTTGCACAAGTTGGATTGTGTGGAAAATTTACTACTACATATTTAACTTTTGGTATTGACTCTCTTAATGTTTTATTTAATCTTACAAAGAATTCATCTTCATCAACTTTAAAGTCTCTACCAAATGGTAATTCAAAATTATGAATACATCCACCAGCTAGCATAAAAGCATATGAGTGAATAGGATATGTAGGATCTGGAACTACTGCGACATCACCAACATTTACAATAGCTTGTACTAAGTGAACATATCCCTCTTTACTTCCCATTGTAGCAACTGCATGTTTATTTGGGTCTAAATAATCAACACCATATTTTCTTTTATACCAATTACAAATAGCAAGTCTTAGTTTATAAATACCTGCACTTGCACTATAACCATGATTTTTTGGTTTATCAGCTGTTTCTTTTAACTTGTCAGTTATATGTTGAGGTGCTGGACCATCTGGATTTCCCATTGAGAAATCTATGATATCTTCACCTTTTCTTCTAGCTTCCATTTTTATATTATTTACTTCTGCAAACACATAGTTTGGAAGTCTTTTCATTCTTTCAAATTCAATTTCTGGGAACACGACTACTCCTTGATTAGTACTGTTAATCCACGCTTTATATTAAATAGCGTGTACAAATCTGTTATTTTAATATATCTTGTATTTTCTGGTATAGAAAGTGTTATATTTCTATATACTTTTTCTTCTTTGGATACCTTTAGTATATTCAAATGATCATCATAAAATACTACATAAGGAAGCCAACTATTAAGTGTTTTACTTGCTATGAATATATTACTTGCTTTATCAATTTTTATAAAATATGGAGATAAAGGTTTAGAAAAAGATACTTTTTCATTTGTTGATACATATGTCGCATCATATAAAGATGCATTTGTTGTATCTAATTCATATACCCATTTATCATTTTCTTCTTTAGTTATATTTAATACTTTACAATCATGTTGAAATAGCTCATTTGATAAGACTAAAGGATCAATGGCGGCTTCTGTTTTTAACTTTATTGTCCAAGTTAAAGTTTCAGTTCCATCATAAACCGTATGCTTTGTAAAATAGTAGTAGTATCCAAGTGACTTTAATGTATCTTTTAAAATTTTTAAAGATTTAGTTGGGCTACTATTTATTTTAAAAGTAACTTCTATATCTTTAGGTGCATTAAATGCAAGAGTTAATAAACCATTCTCTTTTAAAGTTTTTAAAATAGTTTGATAGTTAAGTCCATCAACTGTAGTAAACAAGTACTCTTTTTTAAAAATAAAATTTACTAAATTTTTATGTGTAAGATAGCTATGAGTACCAATGAAGTTTTCAATTTTTTGATTTAACAATTCATTTGCATTAAGACTTATCACTAAAAAAACAGAAATTAAAATTTTTTTTATCATCAGTTTACTCTTTTACTTTATTTCATTAAATTATATATTAAAATACCAGCTGCAACAGATACATTTAAAGAATCAAAATTATTTTCCATACCAATTGATACTTTTAAATCCAATTTACTAATAATTTTATTAGATAAACCTTCCCCTTCACTTCCTAAGAAAAGAGCAACTTTATCTTCTTTTGTTATCGTTCCATATTTTTTTAAATCTGTCCCATTCATAGTTGCACCAATAAGTGCATAACCACACTGCTTTAGCTCATTTGCAAGATCCAAAGAGTTGGGATACAAAGAAAAGGGCATGTCAAGCATAGCACCAGAACTAGTTCGTATAACCCCTGATTCATTAAGAGATTTTACTCCAGCTGCAACTATTCCATCTACTCCAAGTGCATAAGCAGTTCTTGTAATTGCTCCTATGTTACCTACATCTGTAAGACCATCAAGTACTACTATAAAATTGTTTTGTTTCATTTCGTTTATTGGAGTGTAATCGAACTCTTCTTTAAGTTTTAGAAAAAATCCTTGATGATTCCCACCTTTTGCCAAAGATTGGGCTTTTTTGTTATCAAGTCTGATTATTTTTTTACCAAGTTTTAAAAACTTTGAAAAAATCTTTTTATCTAATTCTTTAGAAAACATAACCTCTTCAATGATTGAAGGGTGATTGTCTAAAACGTATAAAACTATTTGTTTGCCATATATTATCATAGGGGGATTTTATCTAAAATATGTTGATAAATATCTTTTGTAAAATTATTTTAACATTTTGCTTTAATCAGGCTATATAATTAGAGTAGACTTACAAATAAAAAAGGGATACAAGTAATGGAAAAGTTAAACACAAATTTTATAAAAATTCTAACTACTGATAATACTAATTTAAGTGATTTACTTATAAGTGAGTTATTTTTTGAAGAAAATGCTCCGAAATTAGTATTAGGATTTATCTCTCCAAATATAGACTTTCAAGAGATTTCTTCAAAAATAAGAAACTTTTTTCCTAATTCTACAAAAGTAGTCTTATCAACAACAGCGGGGGAACTTTGTACATTTAATCTAAATGAAAAAAGAGACTCTTTGTATCATGAGACAAATGAGGGTTGGAATAATATTGTTTTACAAAGTTTTAGTGATGAAATTATTGATAAAGTTGAAGTATTTACCGTACCATTATATAGTGAAAGTATTGCTTCTCAAACAATATCTCATAAAGAGCGAATTGAAAAAATCAAAAATGAAATAGATAGATTCAATATTTCTTTTAAAATAAACCATACTGATAGTTTGGCATTTACTTTAGTAGATGGTTTATCAAATAGTGAAAGTTTTTTTACTGAAGCTGTTTACGCAAGTGGGAAACTACCTTGTTTATTAATAGGTGGATCAGCTGGAGGTAAATTAGATTTTAAAGAAACATATATTTATAATAATGCACAGCCAGTAAGACATAGCGCTGTTGTTACCTTGATAAAATTAAAACCAAACATTAAGTATGGTGTATTTAAATCACAAAGTGGTGATTTAACAGATATGGCATTTTTGATAGCCCAATCAAATGTATTAAATAGAAGTGTACAAAGTGTTTTAAAAACAAGTGATAATAAAATTATAAATTTTGTTGATGCTCTATGTTCAAGATTAAATTGTACATTAGAAGATTTACCAAACTTACTTAGTCAATATACTTTTGCTATTAAAGTTGAAGATGAAATATATATTAGATCAGTATCTAATGTAGATATAGAAAATAAAAACATCTCTTTTTTCTGTGATATAGCATTTGGAGATATTTTATACCTTGTAAAAAATAAAGAGTTTACTTCTCAAACAGAAAGTGACTATCGAAAGTTTTCTTCGAAGAAAAAAGAAAAACCAATAGGTGCTATATTTAATGATTGTATTTTAAGAAGATTATTAAATGCAGATAATTTAAATGGTATAAAAACATTCAATGATATTCCATTAGCAGGAAGTTCCACTTTTGGAGAATTATTAGGATTAAATATAAATCAAACTTTGACAGCACTTTTCTTTTATAATGTAGAAGATGATAATAATTTCAGTGATGAGTATGCTGATAATTTTGTTGATAAATATGCTTCATATTGTTGTTATTTTAAACAAAGGGAGATAAACCAATATCAACTTTTTTCAAGAGTAAGAACTACTGTTGTAGATAATCTTAAAAATACATTTCCATTAATTCAAGATATGGTAAATATATTAAACTTTATTTATGATAATACAAAAGAAGAAGCGATAGTAATAGATGATGTTACAAAAAGATTTGAAGCTTTTACAAAAGAAATATTAAATAATGTTGATTCAAATATTAAATTAGTTGCAGATATGGAAGTGTTGACAAAAAATGCTGCAGATATCAAAAATGTTTTATATGCAATCTCTGAAGTTGCGATTCAAACAAATCTTTTAGCATTAAACGCAGCAATAGAGGCTTCTCGTGCAGGAGAGTTTGGAAGAGGTTTTAAAGTTGTTGCTGATGAGGTAAAAAAACTTGCCCAAAGAAGTCAATTAAGTCTTACTGATAGTAATAAATCAGTTGATGTAGCAATAAAAGGTATCGATACCATATCTAATTCAATAACAACCACAAGTGAAAAATTACGAGACATATCTTCAAATATGGAAAAAATAAATATTTCAATTGATAAAATTAATGATAGCTCTACTCATAGTAATAATTTTATTGAAGAGAAAAAAGGTAGTTTCGATAAATTAATTCAAAGTATAAAAGCAATTGAAGATATACAACATGAATTGGAGATATTAGAAAAAGGTTTTTAAAATTAGTTTTCGTCTAAAAGTTTTTGATAGATATCTTTGATTTTTTCACCAGTTAATTTAGATAAAAGTTTTGCTTTTACTTTTGGTGCTAAATCAAGCTCTTTTATATCTTCTAAACTTAGATTTTTCCCAGTAGTTGAAATGGGTTCAATGATTACTACCCATTCACCTTTTATAGTTGTTTCTTTAATTTTAGTATAAAGATTTATTGCACTATCTTTAAAAGTTGTTTGGTATTGTTTTGTTAACTCTTTTGCTAAAAAAATAGTTCTATTTTCATCAATATCTTTTAACTCTTCTAAAAGTTTCAAAAGTCTATGTGGTGATTCATATAAAATTGGTAGGATTTCACTATTCATTACTTTTTGTAGTTTCTCTTTTCTCTCAACACCTTTATGGGCTAAGAAACCAAAAAAAGTAAATTCTGTATGTTCAAATCCACTCATGGCAAAGGCTGTTAAAACTGCATTGGCTCCTGGGATAACATCATATTTTATATCATTTTGTATGGCATATTCTACCAAAGTTGCTCCTGGGTCTGAAACACAAGGCATACCAGCATCACTTACATATACAATATTTTTATCAAACATATCTTTTGATAATGTTTTTAAAACTTGTTGTTCATTATGTGAATGAAATGATTTAAAATCTGTACAAGGAAAAATTAGATTGTATTTTGAAGCAAAAAGTGTTAGAAGTTTTTTTGTTACTCTTGTATCTTCACAAAAAATAAGTTCCGCTTCCAATAGGGCATCAAGTGCACGCTTAGAAATATCTTCTAAGTTTCCTATTGGAGTTGGAACTAAAGTTAGCATTATAAGACTTGTTGTCTTATTTTTGTGCGTATTTAGCTTTGAATTTCTCTACTCTACCAGCAGCATCAACGATTTTTTGCTCACCTGTAAAGAATGGGTGACAAGCTGAACAAATATCGATTCTCATTGTTTCAACATTTGATTTTGTTTCGAAAGTATTTCCACAAGAACAAGTTACAACACAAGCTTTGTAGTCTGGGTGAATTTCTTTTCTCACTTTGTTTCCTTTTAATTATGTAATATTTAACAAAAGGTCGAGTCTCGTTTGTCGCCCTTTATTAGATATTTAAAATAAGATTGGGATTATACTGTAAAATACTTAAGAATATCTGAATTTAAGTTCTCTATAATATTTGTCTCTTGTAATTGATTAAATTGTGATTTGTTAAAAGTATTTTGTCTTTTTGCTAGTTTTGAAGTATTTAAGGATATCTTTTCTTCTAGTTGTTCTTTTGTAAGTTTACCATCAATGAATTCTAATGTCTCAAGAATACCAATAGAACTCATCGCATTTGGTTTTCTTGTATATTTTTTCTCTAAAAAAAGAACTTCATCTATTACTCCATCTTTTATCATCTGTTTTGTACGAAGAGCTATTCTTTTTTTTAACTCTTCTCTATCCCAATATATCTCAAAAAGTTTAAGCTCTGGGGAGAGTGGTTTTTTTGGATTTTCTATGAAATATTGGCTAGGAGTCAAGCCACTTTTTTTATAAATAGAATAAGCTTTTTGTATACGATATCTATCATTTGAAGCTATTTTTTCCATATATGTTTTATCTAAATCAAAAAGCATTTTATAAATATCTTCATGGGGCATATCAAGTTTTACATCTTCTCCTACACCTTCACTTATACCTTCAATTAATATTTTAAGGTAAAAGCCTGTCCCACCTACGATAATAAGATTTTTTTCATTTTGTTTTGCGAATTCTTTAGCTTTCTTATAACATTGCAAAAATTCAACCACATCAAAACTCTCATTTACAAAAACTTCATCGATACCAAAATGTATGATTCCATCACGCTCTTTAAGCGTAGGTTTAGCAGAGGCTATATCTATTTCTTTATAAACAGAAAGTGAATCTAAAGATAAGATTATAGAGTTAGTTTTATGGGCTAACTCTATTGATAAACCAGTTTTTCCTGAAGCTGTTGCGCCTATGATTGCTATTTCTTTCATAAACCTTGGTTTCCTATACTCTTATTACATCATAAATATCTGTTCTTCTATCTTTTAGGTTGTTTACACTACCTAAACTATGAAGTTCTGTTAAAAGCTCTAAATCAACATCAGCTATAAGTATCATCTCAGTATTTGGTGTTGATTCAGCTTTTATACCATTTGCTGGAAATGCAAAATCACAAGGGGTAAATACTGCTGATTGGGCGTATTGGATATCCATATTTTCAACTTTTGGCAAGTTCCCTACACAACCAGCGATTGCTACATAACACTCATTTTCTATAGCTCTTGCTTGGGCACAAATTTTTACTCTTGAGTAACCATTTTGAGTATCCGTTAAAAATGGTACAAATAGTATATCCATCCCTTCTTTTGCTAGAAGTCTACTTAACTCTGGGAACTCACTATCATAACAAATAAGTACTCCAATTTTCCCACAATCTGTATCAAAGGCTTTTATTTTATCTGAGCCTTTAAGTCCCCAAACTTTTTGTTCATCTGGTGTTACATGTATTTTGGCATATTTTTCTATTTCACCATCTCTTTTACACACAAAACCTACATTATTGAGTGTTCCATCAATAAGTTCTGGCATACTTCCTGTGATGATATTTATATTATATGCAATGGCAAGTCTTGAGAAGTCTTCTTTAAATCTCTCCGTATATTTTGCAAGTTCTCGTATGGCGTCTGCTTCACTTAGGTGATTAAATTCTGCCATTAATGGAGCATTGAAAAATTCTGGAAAAAGTGCAAAGTCACTTCTATATCCAGATACGGCATCTATAAAATATTCAGCTTGTTCGATTACTTCTTCGTAGTTTTTATAAAGTCTCATTTGCCATTGAATAAGTCCCAATCTTATGACTTTTTTCTGTGCCATTGGTTTTATCGTTGGTTTTGCATAATAGATGTTATTCCAAGCTAATAAACAAGCATACTCTTTACTATCAATATCACCTTCAAGATAATTTTTTATTACTCTTTTTACATAAAAGTCATTAGAAAGTTGAAAATTAAGTACTGGGTCATAAATCTCTCGCTCTTTTACTTTTTGTATATACTCTTTTGGTGTTATTTCATCTGCATATTTAGCATAATTTGGAATTCTTCCTCCAAAAATTATTCCTTTTAAGTTAAGCTCTTCACAAAGCTCCTTTCTAAAATCATATAATCTTCGACCAAGTCTTAAACCTCTATACTTTTTATTAATAAAAACATCTACTCCATAGAGCATATTTCCATTATCATTATGAGTGTCAAAGGTATAATTACCAGTAATTTCTTTATAACTATGTGTATCATCAAACTTTGTATAATCAACTATAATACTAAGGGCAAAACCTGCAAACTCCCCATCAATTTTTATTGCAACTTGTCCATTTGGAAATTTTTCTATTAAGGATTCAAACTCTTCTTTACTCCAAGATGATTCATCAAGATGACGATATTCATCTTCCATTAAAGAGCAAATAGAGTTGTGATCTTCTTTTTTTAAATAAACTAATTCAATTTTATCAATATGTTTTGGATCCATTATTATTTCCGTCCTTTTATTATGAAAAGATTATATTATAATATTTGATTGTTACTCATAAAACAATTAAATACAAAATATCTTTTAAATAATTTATTTGATAAAATACGCCACATGAATAATATATTGAAAAAACTTAATGATTTTAGTGAACTAGTTATGTTCAAACACTCGATTTTCTCACTACCTTTTATATTTATAGCGATGGTTGTAGCAGCAAATGGTTGGTTTGGATGGAGATTGTTTTTTTTAGGAATTTTAGCAGCAGTTACAGCTAGAAATTTTGCGATGGCATTTAACAGATACCTAGATAGAGATATTGATTCTTTAAATCCAAGAACAGAAAATAGACCAAATGTTGATGGAAGATTATCAGCTAAGTCAATTTTGACTTTTACTCTTCTAAATGCCCTTGGATTTATAATTGTTGCAGCTTTTGTAAATAAACTTGCTTTAATCTTAGCTGTTCCTATTTTACTAGTGATTGGTTCATACTCATATTTTAAAAGATTTTCTTATCTTGCGCACCTTATTTTAGGTGTTTCTTTAGGACTAGCTCCAATTGCTGGAGTTGTAGCCATTAGTGAAACTATTACTTTATGGTCTATTTGTTTAAGTATTGGGGTTATGTTTTGGGTTGCTGGGTTTGATTTACTTTACTCTCTACAAGATATAGATGTGGATAAAAAACTAGGACTTCATTCCGTACCAAGTGTTTTTGGGGCAAAAAATACTATGCTATTTTCAAAGATAGCACATAGTTTTACAGTTTTATTTTGGCTTTTATTTGTAATAAACTCTGGAAGTGGTGCTTTTGCATATTTAGCTGTAATAGTTAGTGCTGTAATGTTAAGTTATGAACACTACTTAGTAAATAAAGATTTTAGAAAAATAGATAAGGCATTTTTTACTGTAAATGGATATTTAGGTATAATTTTCTTTATATTAATACTAATCGATACTATCACAAAATAGGCATATAATTATTTTATAAAACAATTATAAGCTAAGCTGTGATACTATTCCAATCCATTTTTAAATGCGTCTGTGGCTCAACTGGATAGAGCTCCCGGTTTCGGCCCGGGTGGTTGTGGGTTCGAATCCTACCAGGCGTGCCATAAAGAAGCCCGATATAATTACTTATTTGAGTGATTATGTCGGGCTTTTTTTATTTCTTTAAAAATTAACTTCACACTTATTTCTTGATTTTGATATTTATCTTCATTAAATAATTGATATGTTTCTTGCAGTTTAAATTTTACTATCATTTTAACAACTCCTTAAGTTATCAAAAAAACTCAAAAAATTTTAGAATCTTAATCTAAATGAAAATTGAATTTCATTCTACTTGTAAAAGGAGACTACGCCCCTTGTTGAATCCTATAATTTTTTATATACTTTTTGTTATGATAATGTAATTAATATAATGGAGAAAAGTATTGCGAAAAGTAATCCCTTATTATCTTTTACTTACTTATTCCATAAGTGCATTTTTTATGTTTAGTAGTTGGAATTCTGAAATTATAGATTATTACTTATTTAGTTGTCTACAAATTCTTGTGTCAATTATATTTTTTGCTTTATTCATTTTTATAAAAGTAAATTTTTTTAAAAATAATCGGGTAATGTATTTGAAACGAAATCAGCCATTATATTCAGAAATAAATAGAGAAGACAATTTGTATATTATAAGTATAATTGTATTTACAATTATTGGATTTTCTTTGCCAAAATATTTAAATAAAAATTATGATAGTAATATAATAAGTAAACAAATATATAAAGTATCGTCAAAAGGTGTTCATAATTTTACATCAACTGCAAGAGGAGATTATCTTATTTTAGTTAATTTAAAAACTAAAAAAACTAAAAAAACTAAGAGATACTATACTGAAACATCAAAATTTAAAGTAAATGATGAACTAGAACTTATAAAGAAATCAGGTTTTTTGGGTTTTGATTATTTTGAAATGATTAAACTAGAAACTAACGATAATATATAATTATTCAATAAATACTTTTGAGATTCATTTTTTATTTTTCTTACATTTTGTAATATTTCCAAGAATCCATTTTTATTTTTGCTAATATTTCTCATCAAAAAATTTATTTGTAAAAAGGATATAAGATGATAAATATAT